>CAZXDS010000215.1:0-5458 GCA_964639525.1 uncultured Melioribacteraceae bacterium
TTAATCTGTGTTACAGAAACTTTGACTCTGAATCGCTGTAAAATATTGTAACTTAAAACTAAAGGGGATGAAAGATTTATATTACCTTTTCAAGCAAGCAAATATATTTAATATTCTAATTATTTATTAGATAAATATTTTATAACCGCTTCGGTTGCAGAACGGACTTGTAATTTTTCATAAATTTTTCTAAGATGAGTTCGGACAGTTTCAACACTTATGCAAAGTTCTTCACCAATTTCTTTGTAACGCATTCCTCTCGTTAAGCATCGCAGTATCTCGCCTTCTCTTTTTGTAAGTGAATATTCGGCTTCAAGTTCTTTTTTCGTATTTGAAAATGATCGGACAACCATTCTCGCTATTTGCATAGACATTGGCGACCCTCCGTTGTGCGCTTCAGAAATTGCTTCTATAAGCTTATCCGGGGAAGTACGCTTTAGCATATATCCAACGGCACCTGCTTCTAACGCTTTAAAAACCATTTCTGAATCTTCATACATCGTAAGAATCACAAAATTGGAATTCGGCATTTTAGGTTTTAGTTCTTGAATGCACTGTATGCCTGATTTGCCAGGAAGATTAATATCCATTAAAATAATATCAGGATTCTTTGCAGGCAGTTTTACAATTGCATCTTCAGCATTAGAATAATCACAGCAGCACACCAAACCTTTGCTGCCATCAATTAAAACTTTTAGCGTTTCTCTTATTCCGGTGTTGTCTTCTACTAGCGATATTTTAATCATTTGGTTTTCTTTCATATTAATTACTCTATAATAAAAATAACAAGATATAAACGAATTTACATCACACAAAAGTGGGACATGTTACAATTTCAAAGATATTCTTGTTCTCACACCCTTATCAAAATTTTCAATCAAATATTCTCCGCCTATCTCATTAATTCTTGTTTTCATATTTACAATTCCATTGCTGAATTTATCTATTTTATCGAAATCAATTTTTTTACCTTTGTTCGTTAAATCAATTATTAATTGATTATCAGCAAATTCTATTTTCATATTCGCATATTTTGTTGATGAATATTTTACTGTATTGTTCAACGTTTCTTTTATTACCATAAAAAGATTATGCCTAAACTCAGCTCGAATTTCAACATCAGGTATTTGTTCAGGTACTGATATTTTTAACTCAATCTCGGCAAGCCCCAAATAATCTTCTGCAAAAAGAACAATATAGCTTACTAAATTTTCGATGTTATCATTTTTAGGATTTAACGCCCAAACAATTTCATCCAAAGTATCTACTACTTCCCTTCCCGCTACATTTATCTGATTAAGTTCATCCGTTAATTTCTCTTTATTGGCAATATCTCTTTTTGCTATTTCGCTCAACAGATTTATTTTTGTTAACACCGAACCAATGTCATCGTGCATATCTTTGGATATTCGCATGCGTTCTTTTTCGACTGCGTTTTCAAGCTCAATTAATCTTAATTCCTGTTTATATTTTCGAAGATAGAAATATCTTGTTAGCCCAATAACTAATCCAAGTAGAAAAAACGAAACAAATATTTTAAAATATATTGTCTCATAAAAGTAAGGCTCAATATAAAAATCAACTTCCGCTACATTAGATTCTTTATTGGAACCTTTATTCACTGCTTTTACAAAAAATTTATATTTTCCGTAGGGTAAATTAGAATAACCAATTGTTCTTTGTTTCCCAATCCGATTCCAAACATTTTGTAGTCCTGACATCTTATACATAAACTCCAATTCATTTGGGTCAGCAAAATCAATTGCACCAAATTTAAATTCAATTCTTTCCGCTCCCGGTTCGACAGACGAAATTTCTGACAACCGCTTGGTTTTGTAATTTATAAGTACTTCGTCAATATACGCCTTAATTTTGGGCTCATACTTTTTAATAAAACTCGGATTTACATATACTACGCCATTCAATGTAGAAAAACACACAATTCCGGTAGATATAGTAAGTGTGGTCTGTGGCGATGCACCAACGCAACGCTCATTTAACATCCCTTCAGATTCATCAAACAGTTGATAATAAATTTTTGCATCTTCATTATTAAGATAGCGAAGAATATTGTTTTTTTTAACCGAGAAAATACCTTTGGGAGTACTGAGCCAAAAGTTTCCTAAACTATCGGGAGAAATATTCAATAATTTGTTAGAATAAAGTCCGTCATGAATGTTTAGATTATTAATACTATTTCCCTTAATTAAAGTTAAGCCACCGCCGTTGATAGTTAGCCAAATTGTTCCGTCAGGTTCCTCATAAATAGAAGAAATGATATTCCCGCTTAAACCATTTTTATCATCCAAAACTTTTACAACTTTTCCACTATCAATTATGTTTATTCCGCCGCCGGAAGTACCAATCCAATATTGCCCATTGTTCGACTTATGAATAAAAGAAATAAGCTCGTTAGATAATCCGTTTTCTTTGGTAAAAGTTTTAATTCCTTTTGAAGAAAAGACAGAAACTCCACCGCCATTTGCACCGACCCACATTTTATCATCATCAATAAAAACAGTTCTTACAAAATTAGATCCCAGTCCGTTTGTAGTTGTATAATTAATAATCTTATTTTTTTTATAAATATACAGCCCGTTGTATCTTGTGCCGATAACCAAATTATTTTCGTTATCACGTGTTAAGGCGAATATATGATTTCTCTTAAGAATATTTAGTTTTATTACCTCCTCACCAATAAACTTACTATTATATTTATATATTCCAATATTTGTACCAATTAAAATACTGCCGTCAACATCTTCATAAAGTGCATTTACATAACTGCTTGTTAAACCTTCTTTATTACTTACGGTAAATACTTGTGCTTTCCGAATATAATTTAACCCGCCCTTAAATGTCCCGACCCAGATACCATTTTCTCCTTCTAATAAACTGGTAACATTGTTATCCGTCAAACCATTTACTGTTGAAAATTTTAATAACTTTTTGTTCTTGTAAATTAATATTCCATACTTATTGGTTGCAATCCAAATATTATTGCTTTTATCTTCAATAATTGAATTTACACGAAAATTGGTAATTTTTTTAAGGGAATAATCATTATTTAATTTATTATAACTAAGCACCACCAAACCGGTATTTGTTCCGGCCCAAATTCTTTCCCGCGAATCAATGAACAAACTTTTAATTCTATTCAAGTAAAAAAATGGAAGCATAATATTATCAATAACTTTTCCATTCCTAATCTTGTAGATTCCGTTATCTTTTGTTCCTACCCAAATAGTATTTTTACTATCCACAATTATTACGGCTATGTTTTTAGCTTTAAAATTTTCCGTAAACTTTATCAGCTTATTATTTACGAGATAAAATAAGCCGTTAGAAAGAGTTCCTATCCAAATAATATTTGATGAATCGGACGCAATACAAAAAATTCGATCGATTTTATAATTTTTAATATCGAAATTTATAAATTCATTGCCATTCATTTTCATTAAATTTCTCAATTCATTTTTGAACCACAGACTTCCATCACGTGAAAATGAGAAGTTTGTAATTATTCCATTTTTTAATTCCTTATTGGAATAATTATTATAAATCTTAAATATTTTACCGTCGAACCTTACTAAACCATTATCAGTACCGAGCCAGACAAAACCAAACTTATCTTTTTGAATATCAAGAATTCTATCACTAGGTAAACCGTTACTGATATTCCAATTTTGAGTAATTAATCCATAATTTCGCAAATTCGGACTTATGAAATCATCTTTTTGCAATTGAGCATTCGTTGTAATACTAATAAAAAATAGTACTGCAAGGACTAATAATTGAAATGATTTTGTGTTTTTCATAATAAAATAGCCTAAATGAATTTTACGAATTTTGATTCTTTTTCATTACATGGAGGAATTTAGCAAATCGCTTAACTCGACTAAAATTTAATATCTAAAGCAATAACCGATTTGAATTTGTCTGATAACAATATAGTTATAGATATTGGATGCTTACTTGATGCCCACAGGTAATTCAAATGAGAAAGTGCTTCCTTCTCCGAATATGCTATTAATTAACAATTTACTTCTATTTTTTGATAAAAATTCTTGGCATAAAATTAATCCGAGTCCGGTACCTTTTTCATTGTCCGTTCCCAGTTTTGTATAATGTTCATCAATGGCAAGAATTTTTTTCAAATTTTCATTTTTAATTCCGACACCATTATCTTGAACAGAAATTTTCACTTTGCTTCCCATAGAAGAAACAGAAATTTTCATTACCCCTTTTTGCCCTGTAAACTTAATAGCATTTGATACCAAATTTCTTAAAATTAAATTAAGCATATTCTGATCTCCATAAACAGAAATGTTTTCATCAAATTCTGTTTTGAGTTCAATATCTTTAGAAGCGGCTTCTTGTTTTAACAAATAAAGAGTATCAAAAATCAAATCCGATACGCTAATAATTTCAGGGTTATATGGAATATGGTTTGTCTGCATTCTCGCCCAATTGAGCAAATCTTCTACCATTTCAAGAACATTTTTTGAATTATTATGAATGCGGGAAGCTAAATCCGTAACTTCCTGCGGAGATAATTCTTCGGATTCTAATTTCAATATTTCAGTCAAACCTAATATTGAATTAAAAGGCGCGCGTAAATCGTGTGCTATAATGTTAAAAAACTTATCCTTCTTGGAATTGATTTCTTTGAGTTCCTCTTTTGTTTTTTTTAGTTTGTCTGTGAAATCAACAAGGTTTTCCGCCTTTGCCTCAAGTAACTCCAATTCATCAAATAGCAAATCTTCGCTTTTGTTTTTTGTTTCAATCTCATTTTTTTCAAGTGGATAAACAATAAGTAAAAGAGTGGAGTCTTCACCATTTTTGCTCAAACTAATTTTTACAGTAACAATTATTTTGGCACCGGTGAGTGTGATAAAATCCATGATAAATTTATTTTTTTTAATTACTCTCTTTGTTGTAAACGATTTTAAATTCTCTTCAAATTCAAAAAAGGAATCACTTTCAGCAAAATGGGACAGAAGTTTGTCATAATTATCAGTTACATTTAATGAGTGAAAAAATTTTACGGTAGCCGGATTGCAATATTCAATTTTTCCTTTATTGTTCAATAAAAATATACTTTCATTTAATTCTTCGGCAAGAGTTTTAAAACCGATTTTATCACCGGAAACATTTGCAAATCGTTTAATGCCGCTTGCTTTATAATCCGCAATTAATTCAGATAACTTTTGCTCAAGTATAGAAATTGTTTCAGTAATCTCGTTCATAATTTTTTGTATTGTTCATTTTTGCTTTATAATAATAAATGAGTCCATTCTAAAAAGTAATATTTTGACTAGCCCACGACTTCAGTCGTGGGGAAACAGACTAAAAACGAACTTCCCCAAACGGACTTTAGTCCGTTTGGGGCTTTTTAGAGTTGACTCATAAATTAAATGTTTAACAGAATATTACATTGATTAATATCACAATTGAA
>CAZXDS010000216.1:0-5435 GCA_964639525.1 uncultured Melioribacteraceae bacterium
TACATAGTTTTAATTTTGCCCCCGAATTGCTGTAGTGTGAAGTGGGTAAATGTAAAATTAAAATACGCTCAAAATTTTCAATCCACATAAAAAATTCATAAATTTGCACTTCAAAAAATTAGGAGTTTATGAAAAAGTTATTAGGATCGCTTAATGAAGCACAGAAAAAAGCGGTTGAGTTCAATGCCAAACCGCATATTATTGTAGCCGGAGCAGGCTCCGGAAAAACCAGAGTATTAACCTATAAAATAGCATATCTAATTAAAAACGATTATGATCCATCATCCATTTTAGCCTTAACTTTTACCAACAAAGCTGCAAATGAAATGAAAGAGCGAGTAAAAAGTTTAATCGGGGCTAAAGCCAATAAACTTTGGATGGGAACCTTTCATTCGATTTTTGCACGTATTTTGAGAATAGAATCTGAAAAATTAGGGTATTCACCCAATTTCTCTATTTACGATCAGCAGGATTCCACATCGCTTGTCGGGAATGTTATGAGCGAACTTGATATTTCGTTAGATGGTTATACGGCGAATAAAATTCATCATAGAATCAGCAATTTTAAAAATCACATGATTACACCTGATGATTATGAAGAAAATATTGCAAAAACTTTAGCTGAAAGAAAAATTGGAAAAATTTACCGTGAATATAACAGAAGATTAAAAGAAAATAATTCGATGGATTTTGATGATCTTCTTTTAAAGCCACTTGAATTGTTTAATAAAAATCATAAAATTCTTCAGCATTATCGCGGACAATTTAAGTACATTTTAGTAGATGAGTATCAGGATACAAATAAGGCTCAGTACGAACTGTTAAAATCTCTTGTAACATCGCGAATTAAACTTTGTGTTGTTGGGGATGATGCTCAAAGTATATACGGATGGCGTGGGGCTGATATCTCCAATATGCTTAATTTTCAAAAGGATTTTCCGAATGGTGAAATATATAGATTAGAGCAGAATTACAGATCTACGCAAAACATTTTAAGAGCTGCGGATTCGTTAATAAAAAATAATACTGACCAGATTGATAAAACCTTATGGACAGAAAATGATCTCGGCGAAAAAATTGGTGTTATGCGATGTTCTGATGAGAAAGACGAAGCATTTCAAATAGCAAGAAAAGCTAAGGCGGAAATATCATCAAAGAAAATTAGTTTTAATGATATTGCAATTCTTTATAGAACTAATTCACAGTCAAGAGCATTGGAAGAAGCACTTCGCCGTGAAAAAATCCCTTACAAAATTATTGGTGGAATTGAGTTCTATCGGCGTAAAGAGATTAAGGATGTTCTTGGTTATTTAAGAATATTTGCCAATCAATCCGATGAAGAAAGTCTGCTGCGAATTATGAATTTTCCACAACGTGGAATAGGTAATACTTCTATAACCAAAATGATTGATTTTTCGCGGAAGTGGAATTTGAGTTTGTTCCAAACTATGGTACGAGTTTTTGAAGTAATTGAAGTAAAAGAAAGAATTCAAAAAAATGTAAAGCAATTTAAGGCTTTATTGGATAAGTATATTGCGGCATCGGAGAAAATGTCATTGTATGAACTTGCTTCCGGTCTTGTTGATGAGCTTGGTATTAAAACAATGTACAAGAATGAAAATTCGCCTGAATCTTTACAGAGATTGGAAAATGTGGAAGAATTACTTTCAAGTATTCAGTATTACAATGCCGAAAATAAAAAAGCCACTTTGGATGATTATCTTGCTGAAGTATCTTTAATTTCGGGTATTGATAATATGGATGATGCTGAAAATTCTGTTACTCTGATGACAGTTCACGGCTCGAAAGGTTTGGAGTTTCCCGTAGTATTTTTAACCGGCTGCGAAGAAGATATTTTCCCTCTGAATCCAAGATTTGATTCGGATGCTCATCTTCAGGAAGAACGCAGACTTTTTTATGTAGCCTTAACGCGTGCAGAAAAGAAAATAATTATTACTCACGCTCGTTCAAGATACAGGTTTGGTGAAGTTGCATATCAAAACAGATCCAGATTTATTGACGAATTGGATCCCGAAACTGTTCACGAAATTAATGCTCATACCGGCAGAAGATCCGGACGTAAAAGAAAATCATTTTATGATGAACTTTATCAAGAAAGCTATGATGATTATAATCAGGAAGAAAGGTCTTTTAGAGTCGGCAGCCGTGTTACACATGAAATATTTGGTAATGGAAAAATTCTGTCAATCAATGGGAACGGCGATATGCAGAAAATTTCGGTTTCCTTTGAGAAAGCCGGCATAAAGCAATTGTTAGCAAAATTTGCCAACTTAAAAATGGCGTAACTCTGTAATTGATAATGGACAATGGATAATTGACAATTTTAGATTTTTTTTTTAGTAATGTTGTTATTCATTGTTCATTTATTTTTAATTTAAGCAAGTTCATCAATTGCGTTAACTTGCAAAAATGAATCCAACTATTCCAATCTTAAAATTTAATTTTATTAAATTTCATATCTAATTTATTTCCCTCAGGGAGGAGCATTAAATTTACAAAAGACATATTGCTGTTTTCGGAAATAGTAAAAAAAATGAATAAAAAAGTAGTAACTATTCTACTTTTAATTCCTGTTCTGCAAACGGTTTCTTACTATTATGCTTCCCCGCAATTCTTCATATCAAATTTTTATCAATCATTTTTGCAAAATAAATTTATTGATTTATTAGAATTTTATTATTGGTTCTTCGCCGATTTTTTTGTCCTTTTCATAATTCCGCTTTCTGTGATAATTTTATATTTTAAGGAGAGTTCAAAGAAATACGGAATCGTATTCGGGGATTATAAATTTGGATTATGGATATCGTTTATTTCTCTTTTGGTAATGCTTCCAATAATTTGGTTCAGCTCTTCTTCGGACCAATTTGCACTTCAATATCCTTACTTGCAAAGTACACGAGAAAATTGGAATATTTTTTTCATCTACGAGATTGGGCTTTTGATTTATCTTTTTGCGTGGGAGTTTATTTGGCGAGGTTTTATGCTTTTCGGGCTGGAAGAAAAGTTTGGATATTATGCTGTTCTGATTCAGATGATACCGTTTGTAATTCTCCATAACGGAAAACCAAGTATCGAAACATTCGGTGCAATTATCGGCGGTATTGTGCTTGGTGTTTTGGCGTTACGCACACGTTCCTTATTGTATGGAGTATTGGTGCATTTTGGTGTAATGTTTTCAATTGATATTATTTCCATCTTGCGTTTTAGAGCTGAGGATTACGGTAGCGGGTTAACTTCACTGATTCATATTATTGGAAATTTATTCTAATTTTGTTTTATTAAGCATAGTTAAATTTATTTATTTTAGAAATTTGAAAGGTGTATGATATGAGATTTGCATTGAACGTCGATCACGTTGCATATTTAAGAAATATGCGCGGCGAAAACCAACCCGATCCGGTAACTTTTGCTTTGCTTGCCGAGCAACACGGAGTTGATGGAATTGTTGTTCATTTACGAGAGGATAGACGGCACGTAAACGAACGTGATGTTCGTCTTTTGAGAGAAATGGTGAATACTAAATTAGATTTGGAAATGGCAGCAAATGACGAAATAGTTAAAATTGCTTGCGAAGTTCAACCTGAACTTGCAACAATTGTTCCTGAAAATCGTGAGGAACTTACAACAGAAGGCGGTTTGAATGTTTTAGACAATATTAAAAAAATTAAGGATACGATAAGCAGACTACACGATTCAAATATTGAAGTTTCATTATTTGTTGAGCCTGATATTGCTCAAATTGATGCTTCAAAAGAAATTGGTGCTGACTATATTGAAATTCATACCGGAATTTATTCCAATGCCGAAACAGATAATCTCAGATTTGAAGAACTTGAAAGAATTGACATTGCATCAATTCATGCAAAAAAACTGGAGATGGGTGTGAATGCCGGACACGGATTAAACTATCAAAATATTAAAGAATTTGTTTCACTCGAAAATATTGATGAGGTTAGTATTGGTCAAGCAGTTATTGCTCGGGCAGTGTTTGTAGGTTTAGAAAAAGCTCTACAGGAAATGATGCAGTATGTATATTGAACAAAAACATCTCTGATTATTAATTAGTTTTCAACAAAATAAAAACCAAATTTATTTTTGTTTATTTGTCTAATTGGGAGGAAAAATGAAATTACATTTTTTGACTACTATATTTTCTATCGTTATTTTTTTTAATGTTGTAATTACTGCGCAGATTAAGAATGTTCAGGTTAACAATCCAGCAAGCACTACACCGGAAGAAGTAACGATTGCGATTAATAGGCAAAACCCTTCTCAAATGGCTGCCGGGGCAAATATTAGTTATTTTTATAATTCATCCGATAATGGACAGTCTTGGACACAAAGTAATATTTCTTCTCACTTATTTGGTGTTTGGGGCGATCCTTGTGTTATTTATGATACTACAGGCAATTTGTATTTCGGACATTTATCTAATCCACCTAATACAGGTTATTGGATTGATAGAATCGTTGTACAAAAATCCACAGATAACGGACTTGATTGGAATAATGGAACGGGGATAGGTTTTAATTCCCCAAAACAACAAGATAAAGAATGGCTTGCAGTGGATCGTACTAACTCACAGTTCGCGGGAAATATTTATTTGTCGTGGACTGAATTTGATCACTATGGGACTACAAATCCACTTGATAGCACAAGAATTTTATTTTCGAGAACAACAGACGAAGGCAGCAATTGGAGTCCTCCAATTCGTGTAAGTGATGTAGGAGGGAATGCTGAAGACGGGGATAATACTGTTGAAGGTGCGGTTCCTGCGGTTGGTCCTAACGGGGAAGTTTACTTAAGTTGGGCAGGACCGCTCGGGTTGGTTTTCGATAAATCCACAGACGGGGGTTTAACTTTTGGGAATGATAAAATTGTTACAAGCATTCCCGATGGTTGGGATTTTGGAATTTCCGGAATTTCACGTGCAAACGGTTTGCCTATTACAGCTTGTGATATAAGTAATTCACAATATCGCGGAAACATTTATATCAATTGGTCCGACCAGCGGTATGGTGTGAACAACACAGACATATTTTTTATAAAATCCACTGATAACGGTTCAACCTGGGGCGATGTAATTAAAGTAAACGATGACAATACCGAAAGACAGCAGTTTTTTACTTGGATGACTGTTGATGAAACAAACGGTTACATCTATGTTGTTTTTTACGATAGACGTACAACTGTAGGCAATTATACGGATGTTTATTTGGCACGTTCCACTGACGGCGGAGAAACTTTTAAAAATTATCAAATTAATAACGAAAGTTTTTTACCTAATGCAAATGTATTTTTCGGTGATTACATTAATATTGATGCTTATAATGGAATTATTCGTCCTATTTGGATGAGGATGGATGATATTGATTTAAGTGTTTGGACAGCATTAATTAGCGATTCACTTTTTA
>CAZXDS010000217.1:0-5430 GCA_964639525.1 uncultured Melioribacteraceae bacterium
GTTTTATTGGTGCGGTTGGACTAATTTATTTTGGTGATAATGGTGCTTTCAACAATTTAGATTACTACACTTACTTTTGGAGTTCCACAGAAGGTAGTAGTTACGCTAGAAATGTGCTTTTATACAACGGTCTTCCTCTTGTTTACTTTGATAATACCAATAAGGATTACGGGTTTAGTGTTAGGTGTCTCAAGGATTAAGTTTACACTAATATTTTTAAGAATTTAACACCAAACAAACCCTTTCAAATGACAATACCGTGCAAATATCGTGCAACGATGCTGTAAGTTGTTGTTTTACAACATCATTAGTGGAGGTGGCGGGAGTCGAACCCGCGTCCGAAATTACCCTTCAAGGAATTTCTACGTACGTAGTTTGTTGTTAAATTTCATTTGCAAATCTTCAACAAACAAAATTTCTGCAAACTATTCCGATAATCCGCGAAAGCGGAATTCGCCTCCTCTACCCGGAAACTTGATTCGGCTATCATACTTAAACGGCGTTCAGTCAATCCCCAGTATGAAAGGCATTGGTGAACGGCTGCTTAAACTAAGTTAGGCAGCTAATGCGTAATTATAGTCGTTAACTATTTTGTTACCGTCGTTTAGCGTGTCTACGGAGAACACGGTACGCAATTCAATGAGTAACTAATCCCGTCGAAGCCAATTTCACCCCCAAATAATTGAGAATGGACAATTGAAAATTGACAATTACTTTTGCCAAATTACATCCGGAATATCATTCTGCTGATTTGAATATCTTGCTAATACAAATAATAAGTCTGATAATCTATTCAAATAAATAACAATATTTTTATTTATTTTTTCTTTATTATCCAATGATACAATCAATCTTTCTGCTCTACGGCAAACAGTCCTGGCAAAATGTAAAAATGCAGCACTTTTAGTTCCACCTGGAAGAATAAAATTTGTAAGTGGTTCCAACTGAGCTTCAAAAAAATCAATTTTATTTTCTAAGTATTCTGTAATATTATTATCAATTCGTTCAATATGCGAAATCTTTTCATTGTTCAAAATTGGTGTTGCCAAATCGGAACCAAGATTAAACAAATGATTTTGGATTGTACGAATGGTCTCAATTAATTTGTCATCTTCAATACTGGTAAGAACAACTCCGAGAATGCTGTTGAGTTCGTCCACTGTACCATAACTTTCAATTCTCAGATTATCTTTTGCTACTCTCATACCGCCGAAAAGTGCGGTTGTTCCTTTATCACCTGTTTTAGTATATATTTTCATTTGCGAAGTGGGAGCTCAATTGGATTAAGTTTAAATTTATTTTTCCCATTAAAAGCAAAAAATTCATCTCCTGAATCCAACACTTTTTTATTCACAAATGCCAGTGCTAAATACTTATTTAACAATTTTGATTTTACAAGCGAACTAACTTCGCCGATTTGTAGAGATTTACTATTAATCAAATCCAATTTCCCATTACTCTCAAAACCATCTTCAATAGTAAAAGAAACTAATTTTTCACTAAAAACATCCTCAATATTTTCAGTCATAAAAACTTCGTGTCCAATATAGTTCATTTTGTCAAAGTTAATTTCATTTGATAATCCCAATTCAATTGGATTACGAAAATCATTTAATTCATTGGGCGCCTTTGGAAATCCCTGCTCAACCCGATAAATATTGTATGCCGCGTTACCGACTAACTTAAGATCAAATAATTTTTCCTTTTCAAACAGGTACTCAGCTATCGGTTGTAAAAATTCGTTATTTCCAAAAATAAAATATTTATCAATTCCGAAATCTTTAACACGTGTAACAAAAAAGTTGTAATTATTGATTGTTACATGAACAATATTGTTATCAGTAATCTTTGCAAAACAGTCATCACAAATCAGAGACATAAAAGCTTCTTTCTGAGGTCCAATAATTTCCAATTGAAAGTATTTTTCTGTAACATCCTCATAAATAATATCTTCCAAAGAAACATATTTACTAATCCATTTCGCTATTTTTTTTGACGAATCAGCACATCCGCTAATCATCACCATATTATCCATATTCAAAAGGTTAGCCCGTTCAATAATTTTACCGTAACCGTTTGTAAACAATGCAATACTATTCGAATTAGTAGAAATATCATCAATCTTATTTGTAGTCAATCTATCCAAAAAAGTAAGAACATTATTTCCGAACAATTTCAACAGTACATTTGATGAAATGTCTCGCAAAGCAACTCCGCAGCGCAAGGCATTATATTCATCCTTTAAGGACGAGAATACCGATACATCGCCGTTACTGTCCTTAATAAGATTGTGATATTTTTCGCTTGCTATATTTAAAATATATTCATTCATAATAAATTTTAATAATGCCTAAACCATCTTCTACTTTTCTTAGTAATATATAATTGTTTCTTTTCGCTCCAATAAAAAGGAATGGAATCCAATTGCCTAATATAACTTGTTGAATCCGCATATAAATACTCAAAATAATCAGGATATTTATCATGGTTAACATCTGTCAATGTTCTTTTATGCACTATCCCTTCGTAAGTTTCCATTAAATGTGGTTTACCCCGCAAGCTGTCAACAAAAAAATAATTATAATTTCTGTGTCCCGAAATAATACCGGCTTCAAAATTTAATTCCATATATTGAATTCTTTTAGCTTTCCAAGTTTTTAATTTCATCGAATTAAATCCGCCGTGAATAGGAACTTCCGATTCCCAAACTTGACTAAAATTCCCTTCGTTATCACAATCAAATAATGTTAAATAAAAGAATGCCGTGCCCAATTTTGTACTATCTAAATTTATAAAACTTGATTCAAATCCTGTAACATTGTCGGCTTCAATAAATCTTTCACCTTTTTTTGACTTTGCAATAACCGCAAAAATATATTGTACCCCTTTTTGTTTATAATAGAAAACTGCCGGTTTGGGAATATTGTATGTATAAGTTCTATCAAAATTAACAAGGTAATTTCCGGCAGGAAAATTATCAATTAAATATTGCTTAAAAGATAAAATATCGCAAGGAGTTCTGTGCTTTGCATCTTTCTCTTTTACATTCAAATTATATTTTCTTAATTCCTTATCCTTGGAAGAAGAAAATTCGGCATTAGCTTTTCCACCTTGACTGCTGCTCTCTTTTTTGGAACACGAAAAAAGTGCAGTAACTAAAAACAATATTAAAAATATTTTTACAACCCTCATTGTTTTCCCAGTTTATTAATTTTAACTATTATAAAATATAAAAAAAAATGAAATCCTGATAGTAGAATAGAGAAAAATAGCCACTTGTAATGAAATGAAAGCCGCCGAGACAAACGCTTCGACGGCATAATAATTTACTTTGAAAATTCGTCCATAAAATAAATTGAACTATAAATACCTTTTTCAAAACTAGAAAGATCGAAATGCTCATTTGGGGAATGAATGTTATCAGAATCAAGACCAAGCCCCATTAAAATTGCCGGTGCTTTTAATTGCTGCATAAATTCAACAACAATCGGTATTGAACCGCCTTCTCTTGTAAAAACCGTTTTCTTACCAAATGCTTTTGATGTAGCAACCGCAGCAGCTTTCATTGCCTTTCCATCCAGCGGAATAACTAAAGGCAGACCACCGTGCATATTTGTAACTTTAATTTTTACACTTTTCGGAGCAAGTGATTTAACGTATTTTGCAAATTCCTTCTCAACTTTTTTCAGCTCTTGATTTGGAACAAGACGCATACTGATTTTTGCAGTTGCTTTTGAAGGTAGAACAGTTTTTGCTCCTTCCTCAGTATATCCGCCATAAATTCCATTACAATCTAAAGTAGGTCGAACCCACAATCTTTCAAGTGTTGAAAATCCTTTTTCACCTTGTAATTCTTTTATCTTATATTCTTTAGCAAATTTAGAATCAGAAAATTTTAACTCCTTAAAATTTTCTTTTTCCTTTTCGCTTAATTTTTGTACGTCCTGATAAAAATTAGGGATAGTAACTTTACCATTTTTATCATGCAGTTTACTTATTAGTTTGGCAAGTTCATTAATTGGATTAGCAACCGCGCCGCCGAAACTTCCTGAATGTAAATCCCTATCTGGTCCTGTAATTTCAATTTCAAAATAACTTAATCCGCGTAAACCGTAATTTATTGTTGGAATCCCACGTCCGTATAAACTTGTATCCGAAATTAAAACCGCATCGCAAGCTAATAATTTTTTATTTTCTTTTAAAAATTTTGAAATACTTTCGCTGCCGACTTCCTCTTCCCCTTCAATAATAAACTTCACATTAACCGGAAGTTTTTTCTGAAGTTTCATAACAGCTTCAACAGCTTTTATGTGAACAAAATTTTGTCCTTTATTATCATCAGCACCTCTTGCAAAAATTTTTCCGTTTCTTATTGTTGGTTCAAACGGTTTAGTATCCCAAAGTTCAATAGGGTCAACAGGCTGCACATCAAAATGCCCGTAAATTAAAATAGTAGGTTTTCCCGGAGCTCCCATCCATTCAGCATACACAAGTGGATGTCTTTCCGTTTTGATAATTTTCACCTTTTTCATTCCGGCATTTTTTAATTTATCCGAAACAAACTTTGCACATATTACCATATCATTTTTATGTGATTCACTCGTACTAACACTCGGTATTCTTAGATAATCTTTCAATTCATCCACGTAAGTGTTCAAATTCGATTTTACATGTTTTATAACCTCTTCCACCAATTTTTCCTTTACTTTACTAATAAATTGTTTTTATGAGTTTAAAGTTAATCCATTATCCTTATCATTGCAATGGTAATATGTTTTCAATTTCAATATACTTAATTTAATTATTTTAATGTTATATTATCCCAAAGGTTATTCAATTAATAACAAAAATAATTTTTAGATTTATTGCATGTTCAAATTGATTATAATAATAAGTAACTTTGAAAATTATTAATAATAGATTTTCATTTTGCTAATTTATAAATATATATTAAAGAAGCACGTTGCCCCATTTTTCTTTTCGGCATTTATTTTATTTGCTGTTTTGCTGCTTCAATATTTGATGAAAATTGCTGACAGACTTATAGGCAAAGGATTAAGTCTGTGGGTTATCTCCAAATTTATTGTATTTAGTTTGGCTTGGATGTTAGTACTTGTAATACCGATGTCGGTTTTAGTTTCAACAATGATGGCATTTGGGTCGTTAGCTCAAGACAATGAAATTGCAATCTTAAAAGCATCAGGTGTAAGTTTATACAAAATGATAATCCCTCCTTTATTGGCATCTTTTTTAATTGCTATTTTATTAGTGCAATTTAATAATCATGTCTATCCAAATACTAACCACGCCGCCCGGATTTTACTGCAAAACATTTCGAGACAGAAGCCAACTCTTTCTCTTGTGCCGGGAGTATTTTCGAAGGATGTGCAAAATTATTCCATTTTAGTTAGAGAAATAAATGAAAAGACT
>CAZXDS010000218.1:0-5374 GCA_964639525.1 uncultured Melioribacteraceae bacterium
TACCGCGGGTTCGAATCCCGCCCTCTCCGCAATTAGTGTTGTATCTCAATAATGCTTTCCAATGTTTAATTTGCAAACCCATAGTACTTTAAATTATACCATTATTTCTAATATTAAAAAACACCGACAATACCGGCTAAAACAAAATTGGGAAGTGATTTTGTTATAACTTTTTGTTGAATTTTCTCAGTTTTCTTTTCAAATTCATAATTCTAACCGAAAGGTCTTCTTCATTTTCATACTCATCGTTCTCTTCCGCTAAATCCAAATATTCATTTGATTTTTGATAATTCATTTTGAGATAATAATATTCGGCAAATAATAATTTGGAATAAGGAATAACCCAACTTCCCTTTTCAAAATCTTCTTTCTTTATCTTTAACAATACAGCAAAAGCCGAATTAAAAGAATCATTTTTAATAAAGGCATCTGCAAGATAAACTCTCGCAGTGTTCTTTAATTCCCCATCAGAAAAATTACTTATTGAATTTTGTAATGAATCAATTATTGCTTTGTAATTACCCGCTCTCAAATTATTTTCCGTTATAATCAATTTTTGTCTATCCTTACTCAGCCAACTGTCAAACAATTCCATACTCATCTTTTTTGCATATTTATCAAGTTCAATATCTTCATTTCCCTGCCCTGCCAAAAGAAGTTCGTGTTTCGATTCCAATTTGTCATTTAAAAAATAATATGAAATTGCCATGCGGTAATGAGCAATTCCTGTAAAATCAAGACTGTTCGCATCATTTAAAAATCTATTGAAATAAATTAATGCTGTCTTAAACCGGTTCTTAAAATAATAAATATTACCAAGTTGAAAATTTATTAGTGCATTCGTCTGTGAAAATTGTTTGTATTTATGATTGGATATTTTTTTTAGTAACTTTTCTGCGAAATCAAGCTTATGAGATTTTATGAGCACTACACATTTTTCATAATTGAATATTAAGTTTTGCGGATATTTTTCAGTCAGTTCATTTAGTAATGCCAGAGAACTGTCATGCTCTGCAATATAATCTGCGTATATCTGAGAAAGTTGAAAGCCAGCTTCACTTTTCATAAACTTTCCGCGCCGGTACGCTATACCCATATTTTTTAAACCTTTCTCTTTGTCGGCATCCAGTCCGGCAATTGCAATTGCCCATTTAAATTTGTCCGGAACAAAACTTAAAACATAATTAAAAAGTCCAATGCCGTAATAGGCATCGTAATATGTTGAGTCTATATCAAGAGTTTCCTCAAATTCAGATACTGCGTTTCTACTGCTAAACAAAGCGCTAATACTTTTATCTTGAAATATTTGTCCCAATGCACGCAGAGTATAAATTTGCCCAAGTAGAAAATGGGTGTTAGCTTCGTTGCCTTGTTCATCTAATAAAGTTTCGGTTTTTTCTAAGGCTAATTGAGAATATTTTTCAAAGATTATTCGTTCTGTTTCATCTCTACTACCGAGATAATACCATAAATGGAGTTGGGAAAGATAATGATAGCCTGCTGGACTTTTGGGGAAGTATTTTATATAATTAAAGAAAAGTGAGTCAGCTTTTTTCAATTGGAATTTATATGATGCCTCAATCCCCTTTTGAATTATTGAAAAATTATTATTGCTTTGTGCCCGAGTAAAATTCAAAATAAAAAATAAACATAGAATTAAAATCTTTTTAATCACAACAATCTATTTGTTTTTCGAAAACTCAACTGCTGCCGCAACAAAATCCCTAAATAGCGGATGTGCTTTTGTGGCACGTGATTTAAGTTCAGGATGAAATTGACAGCCCAAAAACCACGGATGGTTTTCCAATTCCACCATTTCCACAAGCTCATTATCAGGAGAAATACCGCTTATAATCAACCCGTTTTCAACCAACTGATTTCTGAATTTATTATTCACTTCATATCTGTGACGATGCCGCTCCGAAATTTTTTCGCGTTTGTACGCTTTTTTTGCAGCAGTTCCTTTTGCAACAACACAAGGATAAGCTCCAAGCCGCATTGATGCGCCTTTAACTTTCACTTTTTTCTGTTCGGGCATTAAATCAATTACACTTGAACGATTATTAACAAATTCAGAACTGTTAGCATTTTTTATACCGCAAACATTTCTCGCATATTCAATAACTGCACACTGCATCCCAAGACAAATTCCAAAAAATGGCAGATTGTTTTCACGTGCATATTTTATTGTGGAAATTTTACCTTCTATTCCCCTTTCACCAAATCCGCCGGGAACGAGCAAACCATCAACATCCGTTAAATATTTCTCGGCACCGTTTTTTTCTACCTCTTCCGCACTAAAATATTTCACGTTTACTTTTACGCTGTTTTCCGCACCGGCATGAATAAATGCTTCCGAAATACTTTTGTAGGCATCCTGCACTTCAGTATATTTGCCGCAGAGCCCGATTGTTATTGTGCCTTCGGGGTTTTTAATTCGGTTTACAAATTTTTCCCAATTATCCATATCAACGTGCATATCGGGTAATTTCAATTTTTTCAATATAAGCTTGTCCATTGCCTGCTCACTTAAAACAAGCGGCACTTCATAAATGGTAGGAACATCAAATGCCGAAATAACGGAATGTGTTGACACATTACAAAATGAAGCAATCTTTTGCCTTATTTCAATCGACAGCGGTTTTACCGAACGACACACAAGAATATTCGGCTGAATGCCAAGTGAAAGTAATTCTTTTACACTGTGCTGAGTCGGTTTTGTTTTCATTTCTCCTGCGGCGGAGATATAAGGAACAAGCGTAACATGAATACTTATTGCATTTTTCCTTCCCAAATCGTGTATAAGCTGACGAATCGATTCCATAAACGGCAGACTCTCAATATCACCGACTGTTCCGCCTATTTCGGTAATTATAAAATCATATTTGTTCTGCTCTTCAAGAATACGCATTCGTCTTTTTATTTCATTAGTGATATGAGGAATAACCTGCACGGTTGCTCCAAGATAATCGCCGCGGCGCTCTTTAGATATAACTTCGTAATAAACTTGTCCGGTAGTTGTGTTGTTGTCCTTTGTCATATCTACATTAAGAAAACGTTCATAATGCCCTAAATCAAGATCTGTTTCCGAACCGTCATCAGTAACATAAACCTCGCCGTGTTGAAACGGACTCATTGTACCGGGATCTACGTTTATGTACGGATCAAATTTTTGAATTGTAACACTGTAACCCCGCTGCTTTAGTAATAGTCCAAGTGCCGAACCTGTTATACCTTTACCAAGTGAGGATACAACGCCTCCTGTAATGAAGATATACTTTACTTTTCTTTTAAACTTCATAATTTCTTTGCTTTTTGGTTGGTCGTTTACGGAATACAAAAATAATAAAATATTGTTTATTTCCTAAAAGAAAGGGGAAATATTTTTCTCAATTAGCGAAACAAATCGTTGCACGGCTAATTGTAATTTTCAAACCGGGAAATGCTTGATTTTTTTAGTGTAAAAAAAAGGGAATTAAAAAAACATAAAGTTGATTCATTAGGAAAAATCAGCTTTTCACAAAATATAGTACAAATTACTACTTATTGTTTCCTTTCAAAAATTGCAGCCCAATTTCAATCAATTTGAAATTGGGCTTTTTTACTTGCTGTTTATTTCAAGAGCACCTGTCCGCCGGAGTTATAAAATTAACTAACGAAGGAGGAGCATCTTTTTTACTTCTGAATAATTTTGCAAGTTTCCGCTTGTTGTTAATCTGTAAATGTATAAACCGCTTGGCAGGCTGCCGGAGGCAGATTCGGCATTAAAATCAACCGAATATTTTCCAACACTTAAATTTGTGTTCACCAACTCTTTTACTTTTTGCCCCAGTGAATTGTAAATCGCTAAATTTACTTGAGCATCTTTCGGTATTTGGAATTCTATTTTTGTACTCGGGTTAAACGGATTGGGGTAATTTGTGAATAATTTATATGTAGTAATGCTTGCATCATCCGAACCTGCTGAAATTTTCCAAAAGTAATTTGTATTACCCGTTACTGATACTGTACTTGAATAATTCGAGTAATTACTTCCTTTGTCAACAGCACTTATTCTATATTCAATTGTATAATGTGGGTCAAATCTATGTGGAGGTGTTACTGTAGCGTCAGTCCAAGAAGAAGTTGAAGATGAAACCGTTGCTACTGTTGCCCAGCCTGTTTCACCAACGACCCTTTTGTCAATTTTATATGAATAAATATCTTTTTCGGGATTAGCTGCCCAAGTTAATTTTGGATGATTATTGTACCAAACCGCTTGTAAATTTTCCGGAGCTGAAGGTGCGACATCAATAAATGTACTGCCTCCTATATTACCCAAATCTGAATATCGCGGAGTTTCAAGACCGTGTGAATTTTTTAGATTATCCCAATAAAAATTTCTTCGATTGAACTCTTTCCGTTACCGTCAATATCCGGATTAGTTAAATTATTGCCTACTATAGTTTGAAGGTTGACTGCGTTAAAAATATGATAATCAAATTCACCATGATGATATATATTTCCTTCATAAACGTCATTTTCTTGGGCATCGGCACCATCAGGATTAATATCATCCGCATTGCCGGCACCTTCACTAATCTTGCATGCTGTAACTATAACTGATTTTACATTATGCAAATAATTTATAAACCCGCCGGAATTACATTGCTGCATAAAAACAACTCTTTTACTGTATTGTAAGTCGTCCGCATAACGAGCAAATTGACCGGCTGTAATATAAAAGCCATCCATTAAACACAATATTGAGCAGTTCCCTATCGTACCGCCATGGTCAAATGTGTAAACAAAAAGAAAATCATCACTTGTCATTTGGGGTATACCTAAACTCGCGTTGCCGTTCTTTAACCCCTCAAATAGCTCACAAACACTTGTCAGAGTAGCGGGAAAATCTGTGATGTCACCGGTAAGTTCATCAAAATTAAATTGTGGTTGATAGCGACTATAATCACTTTGATAATCTGTGCCATCACCGTAAAGCACAAAAATATTTTGATTTTCAAAGCCAAGCTTGTACAAAGTTTCCCACATCAGGTAAGTATCGTTCCAAAATGAGTCGTATATACCTTGAGCGTTAGGTCCGCCCCAAGTTTTATGGGGGCATAGTGAACTTCCGTCGGGCGTTTCACCCGTAATTATTATCGCGTAGTTTTTTGCTGAAATATTAGTTACATTTAGAATTGACAGCAGTATTAACACTATAAAAAATAACTTTTTCATAAACTTCTCCTTAAATTTTTTAAAGAAAATTGATTAATTTTGAAGTTATTATCCTGCTGGTTTTAAGCGGATATAACCTCGATAATTTGTTTCTGTTACTTTAGCGGGCAGCAGAGCATTTGTATCCGGTTTATCCGCTGTTATTAAATTTGTC
>CAZXDS010000219.1:0-5330 GCA_964639525.1 uncultured Melioribacteraceae bacterium
AACGGCAGCAACGTATTGTGATTCAAGCTCAAATAAACTTCGCTGTGCGTCAAGTACATCTAACACGGTAAACCTGCCGACAAGATTTCCTTTAGTAATAATTTTAAAAGCATCCTTGGCTTTTGGTATTGATTTGCTTTCCAGTTTTTCAATCATCAGATTGAATGCAGTAATGTTATTGTAAAGAAGTTTAAGCTTAGCTTCCGCCTGGTTGAGTGTGCTGTTGTAATTATATTTTGTTTGATCTTGTTTAATTATTGCTTGCTGAATATTACCTCTGTTGTTGTTAAACAGCGGAAGGGGAATGGAAGCACCGAGGACAAATACATTATTGTTTGTTTCGCTAAGTCTTCTGTAGCCGACGGAGATTGATAAATCGGGAATGGCTTTCGATTTTTCAAATTCCACCATGGTTTTTGTCCGTTCCATTTCGGTTTTGTATTTAACCAATGCAGGTGATTTTTCAAGCCGCATAATCAATTTGTTTAGTGCCGGTATTTCATATTTTAAGCTGCGGATGTTTTCAACTTTTGTAAACCCAAGCATAGGTTTACCAAGTAATGTTTTAAGATTAGCTATGCCCGACTTAATTCGCATTTCAATGTTTTGAATTTGAATTTCTAACGAAGTAGAAATTAATGACGCACGTGATGATTCGGCTGGCGAAACTTTTCCGGCTTTAATTCTTCTTTCTAAATTTGTTAAAAAATTCTTTGATATTTTCAGCAGTTTCCTGTTCAAATTATTTTGGTGTTGCAGTGAAGAAATTAATGTAAATGATTTCCTGATTTCCGATATAAGCCGCAGCTGTTCGCTTATTAAATCCCAATTGGCAAGAGTTGAATTAAGCATCTGAACTTTACGTCCTTTATTTAATCTTCCGCCGAGAACAAAGTCCTGGCTAATAGAAAAAGTGTTTTCGCTTGCCGAAAAACCACCAAAATCTCCCGAACCGAAAATATTTTCAAGCTCAATTCCAATATTGGGATTCGGGTATAACCCTGCCTGTAAAGCAGCAGCTTGGAAAGAGCTGATTTCTAATTTTTTAGATTTTAAGCGGGGATTGTTTCTTAATCCGATAATTATTGCCTGCTTTAATTTCAAAACCGCATTTGAGTCTATCACACTTATTTTAAGTGTGTTAGTCCCCGATGTTTCTGTAAGTTCTTTATAGAATCTGTTTACAGAAGAAGTATCTTGTGCCGAAATTGTGAGGAAATTTATTAGTATTAAATATCCGCTCATTAATAAAACTTTACTTAACATAATGAGTTCCTTTAAGTAATTAAAATTTGAATTATATAATATTTAAACGGTGGTAAAACACCGGCTTGTTGTGTAAGTTATCGGATATCAGATTATGAGGGCAATTGTAGTACGACTTTCCAAAGCCGGATTAACATTAATTAAATGTTTTGTGTTGTAGAAAATTAGCTTTCCATTTTGTTTGGCTTTATCAAAATTTGCTATAAAGGATTTTTTTAATTTTACGTGAGAATTGACGTTGGATTTTACAATGTTTTTGTCAAGATGAACATCTAACCTGTAGTCGGTACAGAAATCTTTTTCAAAATTGTTAACATTAGCAACATTAAATAGATTATTTACATTTACATGATTATTTTCAACATTTTCAATATGAAAGAATTCGCCTTCATCCTCGCAAATTACTTTTTTTTCCAAAGCAAAATGAAAAACAGTTATGTGCGAGAAAATTGCTATAAGCAAAACAATTGCAGCAAAACGATATTTATTTTTTAATATATTCATTTTTGCAATTCTTCGGCGTGTTCTAAAGCTGCTGCAATAATGTTGTTTACGTGGTTATCCGATAAGGAATAATAAACCATTTTCCCTTCTTTATGATATTTCACTAACCGTTGTCCTCTTAGCAAACGTAATTGATGTGAAACTGCTGAAACCGATACATTTGCTAAAGCGGAAAGGTCGCATACACAGAGTTCTTCTTTTGAAAGTGCCATCATAATTTTCAATCTTGTAGGGTCGCTCAATGCTTTAAGAATATCCGAAGTGTCGGTTATTAAATCGGTGTCAGGCAGTTCTTTTTTTACATTCCGAACTTTCTTTTCGTCAATATATGTTACTCCGCAAACCGGTGTTTCATTTTTCATAATGCAAACATAAGAACATTTGAACAAATGTGCAAATGTTATTTGAGCATTACCGTTAACTTCAGAGGCTGTGTTAAAAACGCTAAAACCGTTGTTGCAGACCCGTATCGGGAAATGGTTACGCTAATTACTTAATTTTAAGTCATATTCCCACGATTAAAATACAGCGATTCGGGGTCAAAATTAAGATTACAAAAAACAACACGTTAAGAGTATATAAAAAAATATTATTCCGATTAAATTTGCCATATTTCTGTAACACAGATTATTAATCTGTGTTACAGAAATTTTGACTCTGAATCGCTGTTAAAATCGTGGGTTAATAAAATTTTCGACTTTTCACACAGCCTCTAAATACAACGGTAAAGAATAATGTCAAATCAAAGTTGCAATCAAGAAAACAGATTGCCGTCACAAAGCGGAAACATAAACATTTTTATTAGGTATTATGGCTCCCTACAATTCAATTTGCAGTAGAACCAATTATTTGAGAAAACTTATTTTACTAAACGCAGTAATTTAAACTTTGCAAGTTTCAATAAATTACTTTTTACTGAAACAGTAAAAAGCTGAGCTAAAGTTATTTCCGGATATCCGGCAATGTAAACATTTTCCCATTTAGGATTAAATTTATTTTTGAAAAAAAACAAGCCTGCGTAATTATAAGCAAATCGAAAGGAATGTCCGAGATGAAAAAGCACATTAGTTTTTGAAAACAGGCTATGTTCTTTTGAACTAAGTACAAAAGGAACTTCTCCGAGCGACCAATATTTTTTTCCGTCATTTTTAATTCGATGAAAAACATCAAAAATCAAAGCTTCCATTATTCCGGCCGGTGCGGATTTTTTACGAAGTAGAAATTCGGTTTGAAATTTATCTGTTGAATTAACGGACACAACTATTGCACCAAGCCATTCATCAGTATTATTCTTAAAAACAAATAATCTTGTATCCTTCGGGAAACCGGTAACGTAAAGATGCAGCAGTAAAGGCTCCGAACCGTGTACTGTTTTTTTCTCAAATTCGAAAAGTCTTTGCTCTATTTCAGGGGAATACGGAATTTCATCAACAACACCTGAACGGTAACCACGCCGAATTATTTCACGAATCGATTTTTTTGCAAAATGATTTTTATCTAATGACAAAATTGCTTCTTTACCGAGTGGCAATGTTTCAAAACCCTTTTCCTGCAAAAATTGAGATGTTTGTGTATCTATCCCTCTCAGAAAAACAGAACCATTTTGTTCAGCGATGTAATTTTTTAAATATTCAACAATATCAAATTCAGGCGGAACCATTCCGAGAGATAACCAGTTACCATTTTCTAAAATTAACGGGATGGCTGTGATATCGGCGTCTTTTCGGTTTTGTCTAATCCAACTTAAAGGTAATTTTTGCATTGATAGTCAGCCTATTTTCAAATATGTAATTCCATACAAAAATGATATTATCTTATTGCCGCACAAAATAATATTAAAGTCCATAATATCATTTGTTTTTTTTGCAAAGTAAAAATATTTTATTAAGTTTCCTGCAACTTCTCAAGGTTAAAATGTTTTAGAATGAAAAATTTTATAAAATATTTTTGGCACAATCTTTACTTTCCCTCTCTCTCTCCATCTATGCGATTTTTGCGAAGACAAGATTATATATATTATTTACACTCAACATCAAATAATTGCAAAAATGTTATTTTGCACAAAAAGTTATATGCTCCAATGGATACCGGATACATACTTTTGGAACAATCCAATGGGCACAGAGCAAAGTGTGGAAAGGATTTATTATAAGCTTATATCGTTTTTAAAAATTGATTTGTTACAAATTTTACTGAGAAAGCCATGAAAAAAATAAAACTGATTTTATTTGTTTTTTGTTTCGTTAATACGCATCTGTTATTTTCTCAATCTTATTCCTATCAATGGAGTTACCCGGTAAATATTTCTCATATACCGAAAGATGACGCTGCTTACCCGGACATGTTTATGACACCGGATGACAGCATTCATATAGCTTATAGATATGATAATTTTTTTGGGAACACAAAAAATTTAATGTATTCTTGTGGACTCGATACAACATGGAGCACGCCTAAACAGCTGACAGACAGTATGATAATTTATAGCTCCCAAATTGTTGTCGATAAAGAAGGAACTGTATTTATTGGTTATGATAGATTATTTGGTGAATATGATAAAAGCTTTATAATAATGAAAGAACGGGGAATATGGCAGCCGCCGTTTCAAGTGTCGGACGATAGTATCGGGCTAGGGTTTTGTACTAAAGTTGTAATTGATAATAATGATATAGTATATGTATTTTACAGCAATTTTACAGGCGTTTATTGGTGCCAATTTAAAAATGAGCAATGGACAAAAGTTGATAGTATTATTACTTTTCCGGCTGAGTTGGACGCAGCGGGAGAACCTAAAATTGTTGTTGATAAAAATAATAATATACATTTGATATTTTGGCATTATGAGCACGATCTGCATACCGCTATTTTATATTATATGCTCTATAACGGGGGTGAATGGACGGAAAAATATACAATATCCACTGTTGATTCACTCGGCGGACCACGGGATTATGACTTAGCTGTTGATAATAATAACAATCCTCAAGTAGTATATACACAAAAGGACAGAATAATGGCGGCAAAAATAATTTTATTCTACACAAAAATGAATTCCGGCATATGGACTACGCCAGTTAGTATAACAAATGCAGAAGATGGTAGTGTTTTTAATCCCAAAATTAGAATAAATCCCATAAATAATATACCATATATCATGGCATCAGTTGAAACAAAAAGAAATACTCCCTCACCAGTAAAGTGTATTTGTCCTGATGGGAGCAATTGGATAATTGATGATATACTAAAAGACTGCCCTAATTTTATAACAACCACGCCGGATTTTTTATTTGATAAGGGAGGAGGGATACACTACGTCTTTGGCAGATCCGATTCAGTCATAAATGATTTGTACTATAGCAATGGCACAATAGTAACAAGCGTAAAAGAACAAGATAATGCTGATGATAATAAAATATTTTTAAAATCATATCCAAATCCGTTTAATTCAAGCATCCAAATAATCTACCAATTGCCAAAGGAAGAATATGTAACAATGTCAATTTATGATTCAATTGGCAGAAAAATAAAAGATATAGCCTCGGG
The DNA here is from genome assembly GCA_964639525.1 of uncultured Melioribacteraceae bacterium. Lineage (GTDB taxonomy): Bacteria > Bacteroidota > Ignavibacteria > Ignavibacteriales > Melioribacteraceae > CAZXDS01. Next base: position 5,314 of record CAZXDS010000219.1, read on the forward strand.
ACATAAGTTTAAAGGAA
>CAZXDS010000220.1:0-3796 GCA_964639525.1 uncultured Melioribacteraceae bacterium
TCCAATCAGATGTCAGATTATATTCTTTTTGATACAACAAAGTATCACCGCGTTTCCAGCCAAGTTTATAGAGTTCTTCTATAATTTTCAAATCTGTATCCGTTGCTTCGTTAATTTTCGCCATAAATTTATTCTCATTAAGTAGCTTTACTATATCTGTTATGCCAGCTAAATATAAAAAAGAAAAATTTTGTTTTTCTTTCTTAATTATAAAAAAAATACCGGCTGTTGTTTAATTCACTAAACCTACAAATAATTTATTTAACATTAAAATTTACTAATCAAGCCCATCGGCATTTAACTTATTTTTTCATATGTTTATATTTCAAATTACTATTGTCATTCCGTCATGCTTTTAGACGGAATCCCCGTACATTGTTTGAGATTCCGGCTATTCACAGAATGCTGCGCAAAAGATTGCCGGAATGACAGCCTTTCTATAATCATTCCTTTGTGTGTTTAAATCAATCATGAATGTTTCATCTATTTTATAGATGAAGAAATTATTTCCTGCTCGCGGTGGTGAAGTTCAATTATAATATTTCCATTTTTTCGCAGATGCTCTGCCAAAGATTCCGCACAGTAAACCGAGCGGTGCTGCCCGCCGGTACAGCCGAAATTTACCATCAGGTGATTGAATTTTCTTCTTGTGTAAACTTCCACAGAGTTATCAATGATTGCATAAACATTTTTCAAAAATTCATCAACGTTGCTCTTTTCGAGAAGAAATTTTTTAACTTTTTTGTCCATGCCGGTTAAAGCCTTGTATTCATCGTATCTTCCGGGATTATGAATTGCGCGGCAATCGAAAACAAATCCGCCTCCGTTACCCGAGTAATCTTCAGGGAGCCCATTTTTATAAGCAAAACTTGTAATTTGAACAGTTAGTTTTTCGGTTTCCGGTTTGTGTCCGTACTTTTTCAACTTATCGGATTTAACTAGTAACTTTAAAACCGTGAACAACTCGGGCAAATCAACATTGAACTTGATGTTGTTTAACAGCCATTCCAAATTTTCCAACGCCGGCGGAATGCTTTGCAGAAAATGTTCTTTTTTTTCGTAAAAACCGCGAAAACCATAAGCGCCCATTGCCTGCATAATTCTGATTAGAACATAACCCCAAAAATATTTCAAGAATTCAATTTCGTCATAATCAATATAATTGTGAAGCGTTTTAAGATAATGGTCAAGCAATTCACGTTTTACCGAAAACGGAATATTCGCTTTGGCATCAAACAACAGCGAAGCCAAATCGTATTGTAATGCACCTTTTCTTCCGCCTTGATAATCAATAAAATAAGGAGTTCCGTTTACAATCATTATATTCCGCGATTGAAAATCGCGATACATAAAATAATCTGTCTCTGCTTTCAACAGAAATGCAGCAAGTTTTTCAAAATCATTTTCCAGCAGTTGTTCATCGAAAGGAATTTTTGCAAGTTTCAAAAAGTAGTACTTAAAATAATTCAAATCCCACATCATTGACTGCTTGTCAAACTTTGCTCGCGGATAACAAACTGAATAATCTAATTCTACTGAACTTTTGACTTGGAATTTCGGCAATTCCTCAATTACGGCTTTGTATAATTTCTTAATTTTATTCGGAAAATTTTCGATCTTTCTTTCATCTGACAATAGCTTGAAAAGCGTTGTATCGCCCAAATCTTCTTCAAGATAAATATTCTCGGAAATTTCCTCCGCCAAAATTCTTGGTACAGATAACTTTTGTTTGACAAATTCTTTTGTAAATGATAAAAATGCAATATTCTCTTTTAAGTCCGAGTTATAAACACCGATTGCGGATTTTTTTCCACCGGTAATTCTGTAGTATTCCCTGTAAGAGCCGGATTGCGGAAGTTTAACAATATCTTCTTTTGGTTCTCCGGACCATTTTTCAAAAAGCAATGATAACTTATTTTCCGTATTCATAATTCCAATTGAAGTAAATGTTGATATTTAAAAGTACAAACAAAATTTCCGAAATCTCAAAACATGAATTACTTAAACCGGATCAAAATTTCAAAAATTATTATATGGCTCGTTATTTCTGTGTCGGAGGCATCATTCCATGCCCTGCACCCATTTCAGTAATTTTTATACTTTTGGGGATTTCAAATTTACTTGCAGGAATTTTCACATCCGTTTCCACGGAAGTAGCTACCTGATTCATTTCAATACCCATCATTTTTACTTCTACTTTTAAAGGAATTGAGTCCCAAACCCACAATTTGGTACCTGCTTTTTTAATCTCCCAAACATCACATTTCTTGCCCAATACAGTTCCGGTTCCTGTTTTTTCAGCACCCATATTCTGCATCATTGTTTCGCCGACATTCTTCAAATCCGTTCCTTTAGGAAACATAGAATATAACGGAGTTTTCATTTTAACAGCAGAACCTTTTTCCCAATCAACAACATAAGTGTCTTTACCGTCAAGAATTGTCAGCGTATTTTTTTTCTGCTTCATTCCCATCATTTCAATTGACATATCGGCAAATTTTGCTTCCTTCATTCCGTAATTGTCAAAAAACATTGTTTGTGTGCCTTTTGTCGCACCGCTAAGTTTGTATTCAACTTTACCTGACTTAAAATCGTATCTTTTAAAATCCTGTGCAGATAATGCTGCTGAAATAAAAACCAAAACAAGTAAAGTAATTGTAAGTTTCGACTGTCTCATTAGTTCTCCATATATTGAAAGTGAATTTTATTAATAATTGAAATTTAAATAAAAAATATTTTAATGCACTGCCTCGTCATATTTTTTTTCGCCGGCAGTGATTTTTAATTTAAGATAGTTTGATTTCGGCGGAAGCGGACAAGTTGCAAATTTTGTAAAATTACACGGCGGATTAAATGCCTTGTTAAAATCAAGTTCAACCTTTCCGGTTGCATCCGGTTTTTTTGCGTAAAGAAATCTTCCGGCTCCGTAAGTTTCAACACCGCTTGTTTCATCTGCAAAAATTATAAACAGTTCATCGCCTTCAGCAATGGGATCGAGCGTAAACGTTTTTTTATCTTTTATAAATTGAAGTGAATAATATGCCGTATCAATATCCGATGTTCCAATAACGGAAGGAACAATTATTTCTTTAGGCGGATTGTAAGGGACTACTTTTGCGATAATATTCCATGATGAATCAACAGGAAACCGTTCAACTCCTTTGAATTCAGATATTAACGGATTCGAATAATCTTTTAATCTTATTCCATAGCGGTTACCACGCTTTATTAAATACCAGTTGTAACTTCCGTATGTGAGTATTGTCTGCTTGCCGTTTAAGTCATCGGTCATTTTTAATTGTGAAACACCTCTGCCATTATTTGCGACTGTAATTCCGCCGTTGATTTCCACAACAACAGAATCAGAATCAAGGATAAACTTTCCTGTATAATCCGGCACGGAACCAAGTGGAAAAACAATGTCATTTCCTTTTGCGGTTCCGAAAGTATTTTCTCCGGATTTTAGCCAATACAAACCAACTAAACTCAGCCAACTGTTTTCTTTTTTAAGATTTGAAATTCTTTTCTGATGCCATTTGTTTACGGATGCAATATATTCATCAGTGCCTTTGTCTTTCGGTTTGTTGCTGCACCCGAATAACAGAATGGATAAAGTGAAGATGGAGAACAATACTATTTTATTTTTCATTGCTTGCCTTTTAATGACTTAAAAATTTACGGCTTAATATAAAATCCGGCGGATAAAAATCCAACCCAATGTTTATAAGAAGCGGGAGCAGTTGTTCCCAAATGTGTCCCTTTTATCGGAAGAACGCCCTCTGTCTTTGTATCGGAA
>CAZXDS010000220.1:3896-5323 GCA_964639525.1 uncultured Melioribacteraceae bacterium
TATCGGAAGAACGCCCTCTGTCTTTGTATCGGAATATTTGAATAATTGCCCTTCAAGTTTACTTCCGTTTAATTTATGAACAATCTTATTAGCTGCCGTAAGTCCGAAAATTATCGGATAACGTCCGCACCAAAGCGGGATAACCTTTTCGTTGTCTTTTGATTTCCAAATTTGATGACTCAACTTGTTAATATCCGCTGTTGTTATTTCGCAATTAAAATGGCTTTCTGCAATTTCTCTATCCCTATGGGTCGCTTCCTTGTGCGCTTTTTTATCAAGTCCGTATGGGGAGTTGTTAAAATCCTCTCCATAATGATTAGCATCTGAAGAAATTAAAAAGAAAATATCTTTTCCTAATGTTAGATTATTCTTGATAATATATTCCTCAACAATTTTTGCAAAATTTCCGCTAACCTTGTCCACTCTTCCATAGGGCATTTCCGTTACCATAACGGGAGTAATTTTGATATCCCGATTGTAATACTGAAGAAAAGGAATCATTGCCTCAATTGAATGCTCAATTTTCTGCGCCTTATTACTTACGATAAATTCATCTTCCGGCAAATTGGCTTTTAAAATATTTCTTAACGGTGAAATATCAACGTTGCCGTACGGACCTTTCCATTTATCAAATTCATCAAATATTAAAATATTTTTGGGGTCATTCATCGCTTTGCGAACGGTTCCGTGAGTAACGCCGAAGATAATTATTTCCTTTGCGTGAATTAGTTTAAATAACGGATAGTAAATTCTGCCGGCGTATAAATAATCATCGTGCGGTGAGATTGCTGCAATTAAGTTTTCCGACGAAAAAGATTTATCACCCGAAGCATTTTTATGTAAAAATGAAATAACGCTGTCCATTTCTGCGGCTGTCCAGCAAAAACCCACATTATCTCTTATCGGACGAATGTTTTGTGCGTTTGTCTTTTCCATATTCGCAATAGCAATCAATACTATAAATAAAATTATTGTTTTCATTTTGAACCTTAAAATATAGGTATTACAAATTTTGTTATGAAACAGCCAAAACTAAAAATATAAAAAAATGATTATCAAAAACATGGTCATTCTATCGGCGTCGCTTTTCACCCGTCCGCCACGAACTACAATGTTGGATAAAAAACTACTGCCTAAAATTGTTAAAAATTATGTAACAGCACTATTGTCAAACTACGCACAGCGTTCTGCGAACAATTTTACACGAACAACGAAAACACCAGAAAACCTGCCCGGCGTAGTCCTGATGCTTTTTCGGGACGAAGAACGGAAGTCGCACTCCCGACTTGTCGGGACGGTCGGGAGCAAAAGCTGGTTATGTGTTTAATGATAAATTGACTCCAAAATTATTGACTTTAAAAAATATTTTATCCATATTTGTATTGCTAATGTCATTACATATATTCAGAGGTTTATTATGCCTAAAT
>CAZXDS010000221.1:0-5301 GCA_964639525.1 uncultured Melioribacteraceae bacterium
ATAGCACTTTTAAAATTTCCCACCAATAGATATACATTAGTTAAAAATTATTTTTCCCCAAATAATTAATAATATCAAATCCAATTTTCTCCTCTGTAAAAAATGGCTCACCATATTTAACGCCGATTTGTGAACCGAAAAATTTTGCACGTGCTTCAATAAATTCGAGAAAATCCGGTTTACTAATAAATGTTTCCGGCTCGCTGCTTTTCGGGTTATAAAATTGAGATGAAAAGGCTTTAATCGCTTCCATTTTATCCATAAAAAAATCACTAATATCAATTATAACATTAGGTTCAAAAGTGTATGCTTGAAAGTAGTACAATAATTTATCAGGTCTGAATGAAGTCAATTCGATATTATCGGTAGTATTTTTATAATTTTTAACTCCGCTGAAAAAGTATGCTTGTTTAATTATTTTGCTGACTGCAATATGATCAGGATGGCGGTCGTTAAAATATGGTGCAAAAATAACGGTTGGTTTGTACTCTCTGATTTTATCGATTGCCAAAGCTATTGAAGTCTCATTAACTTTGAGTTTACCGTCCGGAAGGTTAAAATTATCTCGATAAGAAATTCCTAATATTTTACCGGAATTTGCAGCCTCAGTTTGTCTATCGGCAATAGTTCCGCGTGTGCCCATTTCCCCTTTTGTAAAATCAATTATACCAACACTAAAATTATTTTTTGTAAGATTTTTTATAGTTCCCCCAACACCGAGTTCGGCATCATCAGGATGAGCGGCAAAAATTAGAGCATCCAATTTCATTTAAGTTTCCTTTAAATTATTTAATCTGTATTTTAATGTAAAATAACGTTAAATTCAATTTCAAATATTTCTTCTCAGTAAAATTGTTTCACATAATTATTAAAGAATTACTTAAAATATTCGATAATAAATATAAGCTTCTTAGAAAGAATTATTTTTTATGCGGCATAACAAATCTTTTATATACGGAGGTCGATATGAATAGACTTTTTTCATTTTTTTTAACTCTTTCCTGTTTATTATTTGCGAGTAATTTAATTTTCGCTTCTGATTCTGTTTCAGTAGCTCCGGGTTTACCGGGAATTTCTACAACTCAAAATACAACTATTAATTTGCCCATTAATATTAATGGTGTAACAAGCAGCAGTGCCATTATCACAGGATTGGGGAGTGATGTAAATACTTTTTCCGCTCCGCCTCAATTAAGCGGCAGATATTATGCCGGTACGTTTGTAGGCTCGGTTGACGGTTCGGCTGCACAATTTTATTGCATTGATATTGGGCATCATTTACAGTTTAATTCGGCTTATGAAGCCGGGGGCAATACGAATTCAAAAATCACTTATATTTTAAACAATTATTTCCCGCACAAAAGTTTTCCTTATACAGGTTCGTTGAGTAACAAAAAGGAAGAAGCAGGAGCAGTACAAGCTGCTATATGGTGGTTTTCTGATGGCTTGAATACAGATGATATATTAAATACTTCAGACAATAGCAACGAAACATTAAAAAACCGTGCCTTTGAAATTATTGCGGATGCAGATGCCAACGCTCACGATGTGAAACCTGTTCAGACTCTTGTGATAAATATTCCCGAAGGACAATCATTTGCAACGGGAACTCCGATACAATTTTATGTTGAAACTTATAATGAAGATAATTCGCCGGTAAGCGGAGTTGAGATTTCAGTGTCTGTAACTGACGGTTCATTATCTCAAACTTCGGTAACAACAAATGCTGCGGGTGTTGCCGGACCAATTACATTAACTCCGAGCGGTGCTTCAACAACAATAACTGCAAACGGCGTGATTACTATTCCGCAAGGAACAACATTCCATAATGTTGCGCATCCTGATGCAAGACAGGAACTTGTTATTGCAACTCCGGTTATTGCGGAAAAGGAAATTACGGAATCTTTAAATTGGTACGATGATATTGATTTATCGGTTGAAAAAACTTCAAACCAAATAACAGTTAAAGATGGTGATATTGTTATTTATCAAGTTACAGTTACAAATGATGGACAGACCACAGCCACAGGTGTAAAGGTTTCTGATATCCTTCCCGATATTTTAACTTTTAATTCAGCTAATGGTGATTATGATAAGGATTCCGGAGTTTGGAATGTAGGCGAAGTTCCCGAAAATTCAAGTGTAACTTTGGAAATTAATACTACAGTAAGCTTTGGTAATACAGGAGCAACAACATTCAATTTTGGACAGGCTGCTGATTATAATCTTTTTGTACTTCACGATTTATTCCAACCGTCGTCCGATACGGAGGGGAAACTTGCTGTCGGGCATGATGCCGAGCTTTCAAATTACAGTGTCGGTGATAAACTTCCGCCTAATTCAGGCGATGTATTAGTTGTAGGCAGAAAATTGACTTACCACAGCGGTCGCGTATTTAACGGAGCTGTTGTTTATGGTAGATTTATTGACAGCACACGTTGGAATCTTGCTGATCAAGGAATTAGAAAAGATACGGTAATTGATTTTCAAGCAGCAAAGCAATATTTAAAAAATTTATCAAATCAAATTTCTACACTCGCAGAAACAGGAGTGGATTCTATGATTTTTACTCACTTAAAGTTGGTGGGTGAAGATCCTGATTTAAATGTATTTAATGTTAGTGTGGAAAATATTAATAATTCTACAAATTTTACTATTGATGTGCCCGATAATTCTGTTACACTTGTAAATATTGTTGGTGCTAATAGAGATACAGTTAGTTGGAGCGGAGGTTTTGTCGTAAACAGTGACAGCGGATTGAGTGATCCTAATTACACAAACCTGCTTCTTAATTTTAATAAAACGAAATTTATTCATATTTCAGATATTGGAATCCTCGGTTCAATACTTGCTCCATGGGCAACGCTTGATTATCCACACGGAGTTATCAGAGGGCAGGTGATTGTGAAAAATATGTTCGGTGCAGGACAGTTCAATTATGTTCCTTTTACAGGGAGTATTACAAGAGATACCACAATAACAAATTTTGCATCGTTAATTGAATCAACGCAGCCGGATATCAATCCCGGGAATAATAGCGGTATTAATCAAGTAATTACAGATAATATCACAGATGTTGGAAACGGAGAACAAGGAAGTATAATTCCTAAGAAATATTTCTTATATCAAAATTATCCAAACCCGTTTAATCCTTCAACGACTGTTGTTTATGATATTCCCAAAGCAGGTTTTGTTCAACTGAAGGTTTATAATATTCTTGGAGTTGAAATTACAACATTAGTTAACCGATATCAGCAATCCGGTCAATATCAAACAAACTTTGATGCTTCAAAATTATCGACCGGTGTTTATCTCATCACTTTGAGAAGCGGCAATTTTATTTCGAGCAAAAAGATGATTTTGCTGAAATAAAAATAATCACTTCAATTTCTATTTGAAAAGAGTACTCAATTTATTGGGTGCTCTTTTTTTTATCTTTATAAATACAAAAATTATTATTGGTAGTTTTAATGAATTTTATAAAGATCTTTTTAATTGCAATTATGTTGGTTGGCTGTACGAAGGAAAATCAGTCAATAAGTCAAGAATATGAGAATGTAAAAATTCTTCATGATACAAAAGTTAAACTGCTTTCATTAAAAGGCGATGTTGCGAAGCGTTCAAATGAATTTTCAGGGCTTGCTTGGTACAAAGATAATTTGATAATGTTGCCGCAATATGCGGGTCGTGATTCAACCGATGGTGGAGGGTTTTTATTTTCGATTGCGAAAAAAAGAATTTTAGATTTTATCAACGGAAATGATACTTCCCCGATTGATGCAAAAAAGATAAAATTTGTTACAACGGGTCTTGAAAAATATAACAACATCGGTTCCGGTTATGAGGCAATTGGCTTTGACGGCAACAAGGTTTACGTTACAATTGAATCTAATAAAGGCAGCGAAACAATTGGGAATTTAGTCTTTGGAAATTATAATGAAACGAAAAATAAAATTACTCTTGAATCTTCATCATTAAAAATAATAAAAGCTCAGTCCGGCATTTTCAATTTAAGCGAAGAGGCATTGTTAATAACCAAAAACAATGTGGTAACATTTCACGAAGCGAACGGATTAAATGTAAATACAAATCCGGTTGTTCATTTATTTGATAAAAATTTAGACTTTAATAAAACAATTCCTTTCCCACATATTGAATATCGCATAACCGATGCTACAAGTATCGGGAGTGATTCCACTTTTTGGGTGATGAATTATTTTTGGACAGGTGATGAAAAATCATTAAAACCTGCTAATGATAGTTTGGTTATTAAATATGGAATTAGTGAATCAAACAAAAACAATCCGGCAATTGAAAGAATTATTGAATTGAAATATTCTGAGAATACAATTTCATTTACAAACCGGCAGCCGATTTATCTTGATATTACAAACAATTCAAACGGAAGAAATTGGGAAGGCATTGTTAAGCTTGATAGTTTGGGATTTTTAATTACGACGGACAAATTCCCAACTTCGCTGTTGGGTTTTGTGCCACTAACAAAAATTCAATGATACAAATAATTAAGTAATAAGATTTCTCGTTATTTAATTTACTGCAAATTCGAAGTAACAAAATAAAATTGATTAGTGATTGAGTCTATTTTTTATTCACTCTAATTGGAAGAGGCATGGAAAATGGCATGCTGATTTTTCCTCCAAACCGACTTTTACCGGGAGTAAATTTTAATTTATTTAAATAGGCTGCTAAAATGGAATCAATTTTACGGGAATTACTTTTTCGTAAAAATTTAGTACACCGTACTATGCCGTTAGTATCAATTACGGCTTCAACAACTATCCTATGTCCATTAACAGTAGAAAAAGTATCAGGAAGAATAGCTTCGGTAATTTCACTGTCAATTTCTGTGATAGTTTTTAAAGGCATCGGTGTTTCTCCCCCAAATCCACACACTTTATCCCATACATGTATAACACTGTCACAATAAGTAGAATTTTGAGCGTTTAAATTCAAATAAGTTAAAATGAAAAAGAAAAGTATAAAAATTATTCTGTTCTTTTTATTAAGCATATCTTTATTATCTATAATTAGTCATTTGCTTTTTTACCAATTGGAAATGGAAAAATTATTTGCGAACCTATTTTTTCTCCGGTTCGTGTTGTTCCTGAAATAAATTTTAATTTACTAATATAATCGGTTACTATAGAATCAATTCTCTGCTTTTTGCTTGATTTCAAAATTGTAGGTTGCTTTACAATTCCATTAGTATCAACAAAAACTCTAATAAATAACAGCGATTCGGGGTCAAAATTAAGATTACAAAAAACAACACGTTAAGAG
>CAZXDS010000222.1:0-1525 GCA_964639525.1 uncultured Melioribacteraceae bacterium
GGTAATGCAATAGAAAGGTCTCATAAAAACATATCAGAAATAGCTAATTTTATGTTGTCCGAATCTCATTTTCCTTATGTCTTATTTCTGGAAGGCTCAAATTTTTTAACAGAAACTATCTCAATTAAAAGACCCGATGGAAGGGTTGTAAGGCTTGAATACAATTCAGGAATGTTAAATAGATTAGACAGGTTGACATCTGCAAATTACGGAATGCCAATTAACACCAATTTGTGCGAAAATAAGTTTGTCAAGCATAAAGATAAGACTATTATGCTTCAAGCAACTTCTATTTATACACAAGGTAATGGAGAAAAATGGGATGCAAAAAAAATGTTTGATATTATGATTGAAATTTCTAAAACCTCTCTTAGAGTATTAGGAAGTGAAATATTTAATCAAATAACCAAAAATAAATAACAAAAAGATTTATTAAATTAATATAAATTGATAATGGCAAGAAACGCAACAAATAAATTACTACAAAAAGCTAAAAAATCAAAAAGTGATGAATTTTACACACAACTTTCAGATATAGAAAGTGAATTGCAACATTATAAAAGTCATTTTGAAAATAAAGTAGTTTATTGCAATTGCGATGACCCACGAATTAGTAATTTTTTTAATTATTTTGCCTCAAATTTCAAAGAGTTAGGTCTAAAAAAATTAATATCAGCCTGTTACGTTAAACAAGAAAGGGATTTGTTTAATACAAATGACTTTGAAAGTGGTTTTTTTTATGAATATACAGGTACAGAAGAAGAAAAAATTAAACCAAGTTCAACTGACATTATCCATTTTAAAGGGGATGGAGATTTTAGAAGTGCTGAAAGTATCGAATTATTGAAGCAGTCCGATATTGTTATTACTAACCCCCCTTTTTCATTATTCAGGGAGTATGTAGCTCAATTAGTTAAATACGATAAGAAATTTTTGATAATAGGTAACATTAATGCTATTACCTATAAAGAAATTTTCAAACTAATTAAAGAAAACAAGGCGTGGTTAGGTATAAATCTTGGCAGAGGCATTTCAGGCTTTATTGTCCCTGAACATTATGAACTTTATGGAACAGAGGCCCGTATAGACAATTCCGGTAACCGAATAGTATCCCCAAATAATTGTTTATGGCTAACTAATTTAGATAATTTTAAACGACACGAAGATATTGCACTTACAAAAAGGTATTTTGGAAACGAAATTGAATACCCCAAATATGACAACTATGATGGTATTAATATTAATAAAACAAAAGACATACCATTAGATTACAAAGGATATATGGGTGTGCCTATAACATTTCTACATAAGTTCAATCCCGACCAGTTTGAAATAATTAAATTCAGAAAAGGGAATGATGAAAAAGATTTATCAATAAATGGAAAATATCCATATTTTAGAATCATAATCAAAAATAAACGAATACAAACTGAGTTTATTGAATTAACTGAAAAAGGGAAAAGCCAGCAGGTAACAAAGGCTATACGTAATGTGAGGTTTGTTGAAAATCAGCAAGTTTATGCAA
>CAZXDS010000222.1:1625-5189 GCA_964639525.1 uncultured Melioribacteraceae bacterium
TTAAAGTACGGTTCAATTAGCCACAAGTCTTCATCATCAAGACTCATTGTTACGGAATTAGCAAAATTACTTAAAATAACCACAGCATTTACATTGGCATCAAGTAATTCCAATGATTTGATTTTTTCAGCTACATATTTATTTAAGATATTTATTCTGTCATAAATGTTTTGCAGTCCTTTCATTTCCCAATCCGGAGTTTTCCCCTCTTTCATTTTTATATATTGAGCCAATAAATATGTAGAGAAAACCCGGTAATCCGTTTCCGGTAAAGATGCAAAAGGCAAATGGTGAATTATCATCGGTTTCAATTTTCCGAGAACCGGACATCCGCTTGAAACCATTAATAATCCCATTAGGCTGCTTATACCTTCCTGAGCAGTTGAATCTTTACAGTACTTTCTGTATTTACTGTTAACGGTCACTTCTGCACGCTCGTACGACGGAATATTGTTGAATTCTTTCAATAAGTTATTTAATGATATTGCCAAAGGACAATGTGTGTTTAGTTCAACATTCATCGGACAATGAGGGCATTGGAAGTTTTCAAATTTTGCCCAGTCAGGCTTTTCTATATCGGGATTATTTATTATCTCAAGATTATCTTCATTAATAGAAACGGTAAAGTATTTTTCATTCCCGTCTTTTAACTTAAAATGATATTGATATTCAAAATTTCCCATTTTGATTTCCCCTCAATTTATTATAAGCATTTTTATACTGGTCTATCAGTTGAGCAAACAGGTCGGAAACCGTAGGAATTTCTGTGATTAAACCGGCACATTGTCCGGCTTCGGGCATTCCGTTTTCTATGTCGCCGTCAAAAATAGCTTGTTTTTCTCTTTTGCTTCCGAGCAATTCCAATAATCTTTCTTTTTCCGCACCTCCAAACTCTTCTTTCAAAGCGGTTTGGCTAAACTTATTTTTAATAATTCTTGCCGAACCTATTTTCCGAAAAATTAATGTCGTGTCGGTATCTACTGCTGCAACAATACTTTCTTTGTATAATTGATGAGCAGATGATTCTTTTGTAGCCGCAAAGCGTGTCCCGATTTGAACACCTTCGGCTCCGAGAGATAATGCAGCAAGAATTCCGCGACCGTCCGCAATTCCGCCGGCTGCAATAACAGGTATTTTTACTGCATCACACAATTGGGGAATTAACGAAAACGTAGTAATTTCATCGGCTCCGTTGTGTCCACCGGCTTCGACACCTTCACCTACAATTGCATCGCAACCGACACTTTCCGCTTTTCTGCCGTGCTTAACGGAAGGGACAACATGAACAACGATAATATTGTGCTTCTTAAAAACACCAATAAATTTTGCAGGATTTCCTGCCGACGTAAAAACAATTTTAACTTTTTCTTTAATAAGTACACTAACCAATTCCTCGGCATCTCCGCGTAAAAGCGGAATATTTACACCAAAGGAATTTTGAGTTGCCGCTCTGCATTTTTGAATATGTTCCTGTAAAAGTTCGGGCTTCATTGAACCCGCACCGATTAAACCGAGTCCGCCGCTGTTCGACACGGCAGATGCTAATTTCCAGCCCGATACCCAAACCATACCCGCTTGTATAATAGGATATTTTATTTCTAACAATTCGGTAATTCTATTTTGGAAATACACATCACGCCTTATATTTTTAACAGAAGTGTATTAATTTACAAAAGAAAAGTCAATTAATAATTATCCATATAAAAAAAATCACTCGAAAACTTTATGCTTATAAAAAGATATTGTATCTTATTCCATTGATAATTATAAAATCAGGAGAAACAATGCTAACTGCTTTATGGAAAAACAGATCTGTTGCCGCAATTTTCGCGACTGTTATTTTGTTTTCATTTACCGGAAACATAAACGCACAGAAAAAACAGAGCGAGTGTAAAGTTAAATGCAAAACAGAGTGCACAAAAAAATGCGGAAACAAAAAAGAATGTTCAAAAAAAGGAAGTTGTAAAACCAAATGTTCAAAAAAGAGTTTCGGCAAAAGTGAATGTTCGCACAAGAGAAGCGGCAAAAGTAAATGTACTGCATCATGTAAAGTTTCAAATAGCAAAGCTGTTTCGGTAATTTATCCGACTGAAGGGAACAAGGTACACGGAACAGTTACGTTTACAAAAGTTGAAAACGGAATTAAAGTTGTAGCCGATATTGAAGGCTTAACTCCGGGTAAACATGGTTTTCATATTCATGAATTCGGAGATTGCAGCGACCCCAAAGGTAAATCTGCTGGCGGTCATTTTAATCCCGATAAAGTTGCACATGCCGGGCACAATTCAAAAACAAGGCACGTCGGTGATTTTGGAAACATAACGGCTGATAAGTCAGGAAAAGCTCACGTTGAATTTATTGATAATTTAATTTCTTTCTGCGGTCCTCACAATATTATTGGTCGCGGAATTGTAATTCACGGAGGAGCAGATGATTTAACTTCCCAGCCTTCAGGCGCCGCAGGTCCAAGAGTTGCATGCGGTTCTATTTCTCTCTCAAAATAATTTCTTTACTTCTTATATAACTCAAAATATGAGCCGACTTTATTTAGTCGGTTTTTATTTTTTAAATACATTGTGTAAAACAATGTACATCAGCTAAAGAACTTTGCATTTATTTTTACTTAAAATTTTTTAACTAATTGAGAATTCCCATGAAACTAATTTTTGTGTATAATGCCGATAGCGGATTGTTAAGTACAATGTTCGATTTAGGGCATAAAATTTTGAATCCCGAAACCTATGAATGTAATTTGTGCAGCCTTACTTACGGTAATTTTACTGAAAATAAAAAGTGGAAGGAATTCCGTAAAAACTTACAAGTTGAAATGGAATTTCTGCACAGAAATGAATTTGAAAGGAAGTATGAAGTTCAAGTTGATTATCCGGCAATACTGGCTTTTACCAACAAGATAGAAGTTGAAATTTCCAAAAAAGAATTGAATGAATACAAAACTCCGGATGAATTAATTTCCGGAGTTAAAGCCATAGTAGAAGAGACTTTAGTGGAAACGATTTAAAAAAATAAAGCCGAACACAAAAATTGTGTCCGGCTCAAACTGCAAAAAATATTAGACTATTCTATTATCTTCACACTTTGTGCTTGAGGTCCTTTTTCACTTTCGCCAATAGAGAATTCTACTTTTTGACCTTCTTTTAAAGTCTTGTAGCCTTCATTTTCGAGAGAACTGTAATGAACAAAAACGTCATCACCTTCTTCGCGTTCGATAAAACCGAAACCTTTTGTGTTATTAAACCATTTTACGGTTCCCACTACACGGTCTGACATAAATATAACTCCTTAAAAAAATTAAAAACTGTGTTAAGAATTTAAATTATGAAGAAAGAAAACATTATTGCATAAAGAACTTCAAAAAATAAATACTCAACAATTATAAATTAATGCAAAAATGTTTTAAATCAAAAGAAATTAAGGCAAATATTTACAGTAATCGCCTCTGTCCAAAACGATAGAATAAAAAAAACTCCAAGCAAATCCCCTATATCTTACCAGCGATTCAGAGTCAAAATTTCTGTAACACAGATTAATAATCTGTGTTACAGA
>CAZXDS010000223.1:0-5175 GCA_964639525.1 uncultured Melioribacteraceae bacterium
CAAAAAAGATGATGCTGCTGAGATAATGATTTTTTTTATTTTTGAAATATTTTTTTAACTGCAAAACTAAGTATGATTTTTTAATTTTATATAAATGAGTCCACTCTATAAAGCCCCGAACGGACTAAAGTCCGTTTGGAGAAGTTCGTTTTTAGTCTGTTTCCCCACGACTGAAGTCGTGGGTTAGTCAAAATATTACGGATTCATAAATGGATAAAAAAAAATTAGAAATTAGTAAAATGACAGTAACTGTTTTTCAGATTACGCTCTATTTGTTTTTCTCCATTCTTTTAGGTTTCGTAAATAAAAAATATTTCCGTCAAACTCGGATTCAAATAATTTTCCTGAATTAACAAGATAATTTATATCTCCCCAAGTACCGTTATTTTTATTGATTAAATCGTTTACTGCATCTTTTCTCATTGGATGAACTGCAGTAATGTTTAAAATATCTTCTCCTAAGTTTCCGGTTGATGAAAATTCATTTCCTTCGTATCCGGTATTCAGTTCCGTATTTATTCCTTTGGAGTTAAAAATTTGATATGCTTTATTCAGTCTTTCTTCGTTTGGGACTTCAACATATTTTTCTGCCGGAGGACGAGTGGGAATTGAAAGATAGGCTTTATCCGGATTTAATATTTTAACAAACTCTGAAATTGCTTTTATTTCTGCATCAGAATCATTAATTCCCTTTATCAGCATAGTTTCTGTAGCAAAATAATTTTTGAATTCTTCGGAAAACAATTTTACTCCATTTAAAATAGATTTGAAATTTAATTTTCCATGAGGTCTGTCAATTTTATGCCATGTATCTTCTGTAAGTGCATCAATCTTAACCGAAACCCAATCAGCGTCTAATAGCGAATTTCTAACATCATTTTTATGTAATAATGATGAGTTTGTAATTACAGCAATTTTAATATTAAATTGTTTTAATGTTCGTATTGTTTTTCCAAGATTTAGATCTAAAGTAGGTTCACCATCCGGCACAATTGTTAGATAATTAATTGGGTTTGCATCTGACTTTACTTTATTTATTAGTAAGTTAACTTCTGCAACTATTTGTTCGGTAGTATAAAATTCTCTCCTTTCAATTTCTAGCTTAATTGTGTTTCCCAACTGGCAATAAACGCACGCATACGTACATTCTTTTGGCGGAATATTATTTATTCCCAAACTTTTTCCCAATCGCCTCGATGGTACCGGTCCGAATACGATTTTCATTTTTGCAACCTCAATTATTTTTAATCGTATGTTAAACGTATTTTTTTATTTGTCAGTGTACGCGCAAGCAAATCATCGCATTTAGAACTATTCCATGTTCCTAAATTTTTATGTGTCGTATAATATTTTTCAGGAATCGGATGTGTTCCGACAACTACTTTCATTCCATATTTTTCCGGAATAAATTTTTGAAAATCTTCAAGATAAGGACAAGGCGGATATCCGACTACAAGTCCGGTTGCAAGATGAATTATTTCAGCACCATTATTCTTCATTTCTTCGGGAGCATATTCAATATTTCCACCCGGGCAGCCGCCACATGTTGTGTAACCAACCAATTCAACATCTTCATCTTTAGAATAAATATCGAATGCCCCATCTCTATTGTTCAATGCTCTAAAACATTTTCCACCCGCACAAGTTTTGTAGCGGTCGCAGATAATAATTCCGATTTTTGTTTTCTTTTCCATTTTGGTTCTCTACTTATAATTTATAAATTAAGTGTCAATTCCTAGCGCACTAAAGTGCAAATTAGAACTTAGAAAGTAGAATATTATTGCAACCATTCTGTTTTGCTAATTTCTAATCCGGCATCTGCCGGACAAATTTCTACTTTTTTGACTAATCTTGCAATATTTGTTCTTAGTGAAATTTCTTAACAAAAAAAACACCCGACATCTGCCGGATAGTTGTTAATACTATAAGCATCACGAATCGTTTCTTGAGCCTTTCCAATTTTATAAAGTTGCGTGCCACGCTGAATACTATTCCTTTGTTCAGTCAAATTGATTTAAATAGTACTTTTAAGCATTTAATTTTGAAACAAAACCAAGGGACATGATTTTTATATTCCAAATAGTCTTTCCCGAATTTTTTAACAGCTTCCGGTTCTTCTAACAATTTTATCATTATAAGCATGAACACCGCTTCAGCCGGACCAATTATTAAAATGAAAGAGAGTGAGCCGAGAATTAAGGCTAATGATAATGGGAAAAATAATAATCCCAAGTGCATTGGATGACGCATATATCGGTAAATGCCTCTTGTAACAAGTATATTGGTTTCCATTCTTGCAATATTTCCTTTACGTCCGAATTTGGCAAGTGCACGTCCTGTATTTTTACTGATTCGTAAAACCGCTGATAATAAAATAAGTCCGACCAAAAAACTAAAAATATGAAAAATCAAATTGGAAACAATATTCTCAAAAAATAATGAATCCAAATAGAAGCCGAGAAATCCTCCGCCTACCAACATTATAATCCAGACAATTATTCTAAGTTTGGAATTCAGTGACATTTTAAATCCCGTATTATTATAAATTTTTTTTAACAGTTTCCGTAAAAATTAAAACTCGGGCAAAGTCTTGTTCTGATACGCTTCAAATGCCTCTTTTACCGTCATATTACCTGCTCCTGTATAAACTTTTATTCCGGTTTTTTCTAGAATCGTTTTTGCATTTCCACCCGGTCCGTTTCCGGTAACTAATATTTTTGCATCAAGATCAAATAATATTTTTGCTGCTATAGGTCCAGCACCGTGAGCTTCTTTTCCTGTATCACTATTGTCAACCGGAGTTAATTTTTCTTTTTCATCATCATAGATTAAAAAATACACTGTTCTTCCAAACCTGGTATCCATCTGTGAAGCCCAAGTTGTGCCTTTACTTGTAAATGCAATTTTCATTTTTTACTCTCATATTTTTTTAAACTAAATTTTTTATTTTTTCCCAACTTCCCATAATAGCGTGTTGCAACGCTCCGCTGCCATATTCCACAATGGTTTTCCCATTTATCATTGCTTTTGTAAAATTCTCATCATAGGGTAAATCAACTAAATGAGTAATTCCATTTTCATTTATAAATAAATGAATATTATTTGAAATATCAATATTTAAATCAAATTTATTTATAATACATGCTGCTTTAAGTTTAAATGATTTTATAACTTCACAAACACGTTTCAAATCGTGAAAACCGGAAATCGTCGGTTCGGTAATTAAAACTACTAAATCAGCACCTGAAAGAGATGAAACTACCGGACAGCCTATGCCCGGTGAACCGTCGATAATAATGAAACTTTTTCGGTTGTTTTTTGCAATTGTTTTTGCTTCATTTTTAACTTTTGTAACAAGCTTGCCCGAATTATCCGCTCCAATTCCAAGACGGGCATGAACCATCGGACTGTTAACTCTTGATGTTGAAATAAATAGCTGCCCTGCAAATGCATCTTTCATTTCAATTGAATCTACAGGACAGACTCTTGGGCAGTATCCGCATCCTTCACAATTTAAACTGTCGATAATGTAGTTACTGTTAACAATCGGGATTGCATCATATCTGCAAACTTCGGCACATTTTCCGCATTGAATGCATTCATCCTGATTTATTTTCGCAATTGAACCGCTATAAAAATCTTCTGATTTTGCAAAATCCGGTTTCATCAGCAAGTGCATATCTGCAGCATCAACATCACAATCGACAATAACCGCATCATCTTTCGCTAAATATGCAAAGCATGCGGTTAATGATGTTTTCCCTGTTCCGCCTTTTCCTGATATTACAACAATCTCTTTCATTTAGCTTCCGCGTTTAGAACATCAAATATATATGACTTTACTAACTCAAGCTGTTTGTGTACTTCCGGTACTTTGCTGTAAAGCAATTCTCCTTTCGAGTATAGTTCCGCAATTTCACGGCTCTGCGGTATTCTGGCAATAACATCAATATTTTCTTTATTGCAATAATTTAGAACATCGTCGTTCCCTACATCATCACGGTTTATTACAACCCCAAAAAATTTTCCTAATTTTTTCATTGTTTCAATTGCTAATTTCAAATCGTGAAAACCAAATGGAGTCGGTTCTGTTACAAGAATTACGAAATCGGCATTCTTTGTTGCTTCAATTACCGGGCATGATGTACCCGGAGGTGAATCATAAATTTTAAGTGTGTTGTCGTCAAAATGTTCGTCAACGTAATCAATTGTTTGTTTGATTAGCGGTGCTGCCTGTTCTTCACCGATTCGCAATCTGCTTTCTATAAACACAAAATTATTTTTTTCAAACTGTTTCAGTTCACCGATTTTCTTTGGAATCATTGGAAGTGCAGATGTGGGACATAATTCGGAACAAGCATAGCAACCGTGACAAAGTTCAGGAAAAACAGTAATTAGCGAACCCAATTGAAGTATAGCATTAAAGTTACAAACTTCTTGGCATATTCCGCATGCATCACATTTAGTTTCATCCCATTCAGGAATCATTTTGAATTTATTTTCAACTTTAGTAAAATCCGCTTTAATAAATAATCCGGAATTCGGTTCTTCAACATCGAGATCCGTTAAAACAACTTTAAAATCATTCGCTAAAAATGAAGCTAAGTTTGATGCTAAAGTTGTTTTCCCCGTACCGCCTTTACCGCTTGCAATTGCAATTTTCATGGTTTACTTTATTCGTGATCGCACAGATTATCACTTGTTTCCAATTTATTGTTCAAATAGTCAGCTACAAGTATTTTCGGTTCATCAGAACCGACACCCATAAATACTTCAATATTATTTTGTGCAAAAATATCCAAAGCTTTTTGCCCCATACCGCCTGCAATTATTGTGCTCACTCCGGCATCAGCTAAAAACTTTGGGTAAGTCCCGGGTTGATGAACAGGCGGATTAAGAAAAATTTCGCTTACAACATTGTTTTTTACCACTTCTAAAACTGCAAACTTCTCACAATGCCCGAAATGAGCACACAATTTCCCGTCAATAGTCGGTACTGCAAATAACTTCTTTTCCATATTAGATTTCCTTTTTTTTGTTTAATAATTCTTCCCTTACCATTGTATGCCCGCATTTTGGGCATTTGACAGTGGTACATTTTACACCTCGTTGGTGCGGTATTTTTTCTCCGCACTTGGCACAAGCACAGTAACCGCCTGTTCCAAAACTGCCTCC
>CAZXDS010000224.1:0-5169 GCA_964639525.1 uncultured Melioribacteraceae bacterium
TTAATAATAATAAAGGAAATATTATGGATTCAAATAGCTCGACTCAAAAATGTATAAATTGTGAAAGAACAGAACACCAAGTACCATTGGTAAATATTCGATTTGCAGAAAATCCGACGTGGATATGCACGCAATGTTTACCAACACTTATTCATGAACCGCAAAGATTGGTGAATAAATTTAAAAACATTGATACAAACAATACCCCTGAACCAAAAATTCAATAATTATTTTTGAGCCCATTCTAAAAAGTAATATTTTGACTAACCCACAACTTCAGTCGTGGGGGAACAGACTAAAAATGAACTTCCCCAAACGGACTTTAGTCCGTTTGGGGCTTTTTAGAGTGGACTCATTTTTTATTATAAAATAATTTATTTTTTCAAAGTATATTCAAAAGAGTTTTGTTAAATTTTGACTTTGAATCTTAAAACTTGAATAAAAATATAAGGACATTAAAATGAGTATTCTTCTGGACAAACGAACAAAGGTTTTAGTTCAAGGAATTACAGGCAGCGAAGGTTCATTTCATACTTTGCAGATGCTTGAATACGGAACTAAAGTAGTTGCCGGTGTTACACCCGGTAAAGGTGGACAAGACTTCCACGGAATTCCAATTTTTAACACTGTTGAGGAAGCTGTTAAAGCTACTAAAGCAAATGCTGCTGCCATTTTTGTTCCACCGGCTTTTGCTGCAGATGCAATTTTAGAATCTGCTAACGCAGGCGTGAAATTGGTTGTCTGCATTAGTGAAGGGATTCCTACAAAAGATATGGTTCACGTTCATGATGTTTTGAAAGATAAAGACACACGTTTAATCGGGCCAAACTGCCCTGGAATTATTTCACCGGGAAAAGCAAAAATCGGTATTATGCCCGGATTTATCCACCGAAAAGGAAAAGTCGGTGTTATTTCGCGTAGTGGAACTTTAACTTACGAAGCGGTAAAACAATTGTCAGATTTGAAAATCGGGCAATCCACATGTATCGGCATTGGCGGTGATCCGATTATCGGCACTCAATTTATTGACGCAGTTAAATTATTTAACGAAGACCCAAACACCGAAGGAATTGTAATGATCGGTGAAATTGGCGGAAGTGCCGAAGAAGAAGCTGCTGCTTACATCAAAAAGAATGTAAAAAAACCGGTTGTAGGATTTATTGCCGGACAAACAGCACCTCCGGGAAGAAGAATGGGACATGCCGGAGCAATTATTTCAGGCGGAAAAGGAACAGCAAAAGAAAAAATGAAAGCTATGAAACGTGCAGGAATTAATGTTGTTGCAAGTCCTGCCGATATAGGAATTACTATGCAGAAAGCATTATTGGAAGCAAAAAAATAAACCTTTTTCTTGTTCCAAATTAATTGAAAGCCACCTGATTACCGGTGGCTTTTTTATAATCAGACTTTTTTAATAAAATATAAACGGAGGTTAAATTGAACAACCGCACTCTTGCAATTCTAAAACCGGATTGCGTTCAAAAAAACTTAATCGGCGAAGTGATTGCTAAAATTACCCAAGCTGGATTTAAAATTAAAGCGATGAAAATGGTTCGACTAACAGAATCATCTGCATCAGGATTTTATGAAATACATAAAGAAAGACCATTTTTTAAAGACTTAATTACATATATGACCTCAGGTCCCTGTGTACCGATTGCTTTGGAAAAGGAAAATGCTGTTGAAGATTACCGGAAATTGATTGGAGCAACAAATCCGGATGAAGCAGCCGAAGGAACTATCAGAAAATTGTATGCCGACAGCATTGAGGCAAATATAGTTCACGGCTCAGACTCTGACGAAAATGCAGCCATTGAAATTGCTCACTTTTTCTCCCGAAAAGAATTATTAGAAAATTATTCCGATTAGATAAAATGTATTTCAAAAAATGGATTAAGCTCTCGCAAAAAACAATTTTTGAAAACAGCCATTGGAAGTATAATTTGGACAAATTTTCCATTGAAGGAGTCGGAGAAGGTGAATATCATTATGTTCATACACTCGGCTCCACAATGGTTATTCCCATCACAACCAACAACAAAATAATATTGGTAAAGCAATTCCGTTACTTAAATCAAAAAGTGAGCTTGGAATTTCCATGCGGTGCAGTTGAAACGAATATTACCCTAATTGAAAATGCTCAAAAAGAATTGAGAGAAGAAACAGGCTTTTCAGCGGAAAATTTAACTGAGGTGGGAGCATTCTCTCCATACACGGGAGCAAGCGATGAAATCTGTACCGTTTTTGCCGGAACAAAACTATTCAATTCTCCACTACCAAAGGACAAAACCGAAGAGTTTGAAGTACTTCAATTTTCCTTTAATGAAGTTGCAGAAATGGTTGAATCTAACACAATTTGGGACGGATTAACACTTTCTGCTTGGGTAATTTCACGAAAATATATATCAAATATATTAGGCATGTGAAGCGATGTATCTTATTGTTTCACATAATGTTAAATTGCTTTCCCTAATTTTGTTTTTGCTATTTACTTCTCTTTCCTGCGGTCAAAACACTAAAATAACCGTGGGAGCAGACAATTTTGTTAAAAATCACATAAATCTTGTACAAAATAAACGAATCGGAATTATTACAAATCAAACGGGAAAACTTAACGGCAACATGCTCCTTGTTGATTCGCTCATACATAATCCATCCATAAATATCAAAGCAATATTTTCGCCGGAGCATGGTTTTTTTACGAATATAAGCAATGGTAAAACTATTAGCGATTCGTCCTATTTGAATGTAAAAATTTATTCGCTTTACGGGAAAAATAAGAAAATAATTAGGGAACAGTTAGACAATATTGATTTATTGATTTTTGATATTCAGGATATTGGTGCAAGATTCTATACTTACATTTCAACATTATACTACGCAATTCAAACCGCTGCTGAAAATGACAAAGAAATTATCGTTCTTGACAGACCAAATCCTCTTGGGGGAAGTTATGTTGATGGTCCAATGCTTGAACCTAAATTCATTTCGTTTATCGGAATTGCCCCGCTTCCGATTGTTCACGGAATGACTGTAGGTGAATTAGCACAGTATTTTAATGATTTAATTTTTTCCAAAATTAACAAGTTTGCTGACTTAAAAGTGATTAAAATATCCGGTTGGCACAGAGAACGCCCTGTTTCATTTTTTGAGGAGGCTTGGACAAATCCTTCACCGAATATTCCCAACTATGAAACCGCTTTAATTTATCCGTCAACAGTTTTTCTTGAAGGAACAAATGTTTCTGAAGGAAGAGGAACAAAATCCCCTTTTCTTTTAATCGGAGCTCCGTTTATTAAACCGAAAAAACTTATAGATGAGTTGAAATTATTAGAAATAAAATACATATCATTTACCGACACAAACTTTACACCTGTTTCAATCAAAAGTATGTCAGTCAACCCGAAATATAAAAATACAATCTGTTCAGGTATTAAAATACAAATAAATAATCTTGAGAAATTTGAACCGGTGAAATTCGGTGTGAAGTTAGTTTACGAATTACACAAATTATACCCGAGTCAGTTTAAGTTTAACAAATCTTGGTTCGATAAACTCTTGGGAACAAAGCAAGTAAGAGAAATGATAAATGCTAACAACAATCCAAAACAAATAATATCAAAGTGGAAAAAAGATATCACACAGTTTAAAATGCTGAGAAGAAAATATCTGCTGTACTAAGTTAATTCAAAGAATTTAAATTTTTTCTTCAACAACAATCTTTGAACCTTCTTCTTGAACAATAACAATTTTTGCGCCTTTCTCAATATATTCGCCCGCCGTAACAGCATCAATTCGTTTTCTACCGAGTTTTATCGCTCCGGCAGGTCTTAAATCTGTAAGAGCAGTTCCCGTTTTTCCAATTAGATTACTTACTTCCTTTTTAGAAATGTAACCGGATTTTGCATTAATATTTGTTTTTAGTATTAGTTTATTCCACATATCAGTCTTAGGTAAAATTTTACTCAAAATATACATAATAAATAACGAACCAAGTAGTGCCGCTGCAAGTTCGATTACAGCGGTTGAAAGCATTTCAGGATTTAACAAATTGAAATCGGATATTAAGCCAAGGAATAACCCGCTGATGATTAACAAAATACCCAGTGCACCAACAATTCCAAAACCGGGTATTACAAATATCTCCAATACCAAAAGAATCACACCAATAACAAAAACAACTATATCAAGTGAAGAAGCCAAATCCAAGATATATCCTGAACCAAAAAATAGAACAATTGCAATAACCGAAGCCGTCCCGGGCAATCCCCAACCGGGAGTTTTAATTTCCATAAACATTCCAACCATTATCACCATAAGTAATAATGAAGTAATAATCGGATTTGTTAAAAACCGCACAAGGCTTTCCGCCCAACTTCCGTGTACAACAACTATTTGACTGTTTTGCAGAGAAAAATAAGCAAGTAACGAATCGAAATTAGTAAGGATTGTATCTGCAATTCCATAATGGAGAGCTTCTTTTGAAGTAAGAGTAATTAAATGCGTACTATCAACCAAACCTTTGATTTCAACACGTTCATCAACCATTCCTTCGGCAATATCACCTCGCCGGTTGTACCGTTCGGCGGTTGAACGCATTTCCGAGCGCATAAACGATTGATATTTTTCCGATTGTTTTTTCCCTACTTGGTCAACCACAGTTGTTGCACCAATTGAGCCTCCCGGAACCATTACGATTTTGCTGCACGAAAGTGAAATTAGAGAGCCGGCAGAAATTGCTCGTTTATCAATAAACGCAATTGTTTTAACTTTACTATTTAATATTGCATCTTTAATTTGAGTTGCAGCATCGACTCTTCCGCCAAATGTATTTATTTTAAAAATAATTGCTTCGGCCTTAGCGTTTTCAGCCTCGGCAACAGCACGTTTAACGTACGGTGCCATCCCAAGATCAATTTCTCTATCGATGTTTGCAACATAAACTTTGCCCTGTGCAAAATTTAACGATGCAAAAAATATCAGGAGTAAAACTATTTTACTTTTCAATTTATCCTCACAGTAGAAATCATTTTAAACTATCGAGTTATATTCAAAGAATGTATTCAGAGCAAATAAAAATCAGATTAACAAAATAACACTTTTAAACTATTATTAATGAGTCCACTCTAAAAAGCCCCAAACGGACTAAAGCCCGTTTGGGGAAGTTCG
>CAZXDS010000225.1:0-5113 GCA_964639525.1 uncultured Melioribacteraceae bacterium
AAGAGTGCGCCAACTGCGGAGCAGTTGAATTTTGCAATAGTTGGGAAATAATAAATGTAAATATCCTGTACCTTTTATTCATTTGGGTTCCCCATTAAATTAGTGGTAGAACCAAACAATTTAACTTTTACCTTACAGTAAATTTATGAATTATAACAGAAAATTATTTATCCGCTTCAATGAGTTATAATTTCAAAGATATTTTTCTTTGGCAAAACAGTAAAATTTTAGTAGTTTCATTAAAGTTAAAATTGCTATTTAAGTTTGTTTTTTAAAAAGTTAAACTCTTAAATATTCGGAGTGGCACAGTGCTTTCAAAAGTATTTTCAAGTTCCACGTTTGGTATTGATGCTTTTATTGTTGAAGTTGAAACCAATATCGAAAAACAAATTCCCGGCTTTACAATTGTCGGGCTCCCGGACAGTGCGGTAAAAGAAAGCCGCGAACGTGTTTCGGCAGCAATTAAAAACAGCGGTTATAAATTCCCAATTAAAAAAATAACAGTTAATCTTGCTCCTGCAGATATTAAAAAAGAAGGCAGTTCGTTTGACCTTTCAATTGCAATTGGAATTCTTGCCGCTACTGAAATTACAAAAGTCGATTTATTGAACGATACAATTTTTCTTGGTGAACTTTCTCTCGACGGCAGTTTGCGGAAAATAAAAGGTGCTTTGCCAATTGTGGTGGAAGCAAAGCAAAAGAAATTTAAACGAATCGTTTTACCGAGAGAATCTGCAAAAGAAGCTTCAATTGTTGAAGGTATTGAAGTTTACGCACTCGAAAATTTAAGAGAAGTAGTTCAATTCTTAAATGGCGAAATGGTATTTGAGCCTTTGGTAACGGATATCAATAAGGTATTTGCCGATGTAAATAATTACCACCTTGATTTTTCAGATGTAAAGGGACAAGAAAATGTGAAGCGTTCGTTGGAAATTGCAGCAGCAGGCGGACATAATATTTTGATGATTGGACCGCCCGGCTCGGGAAAAACAATGCTTGCAAAACGGTTCCCGTCAATACTTCCGCCGCTTACTTTTGAGGAAGCACTTGAAACTACAAAAATTCATTCTGTAGCAGGAATTTTACCGAAGGAAAAGGCGTTGATTACCGAACGCCCTTACCGCAGTCCGCATCACACAATTTCGGATGCCGCACTAATCGGAGGCGGAACATTTCCGCGTCCGGGTGAAGTTTCGTTTGCCCATCACGGAGTTTTGTTTTTGGACGAATTACCCGAGTTCAAAAAAAATGTGCTCGAAGTTATGCGGCAACCATTGGAAGATTCACGAGTAACAATAAGTCGTTCGAGAATGTCGCTTGAATTCCCGGCAAATTTTATGCTCGCTGCGGCAATGAATCCGTGTCCGTGCGGTTATTACACCGACCCGAATAAAACATGTACATGTACAACGGGAATGATTCAAAAATATATGTCGAAAATATCCGGACCGCTGTTGGACAGAATCGATATTCACATAGAAGTTCCGGCGGTAAAATACAAAGAGCTGTCGTCCGATGATAAGGGTGAAAGTTCTGCGGAAATAAGGAAAAGAGTTGTGGCTGCACGAGAAGTTCAGCAGCAGCGATATAAAGACATATCGGATATTTTTAATAATGCCGATATGAATTCAAAAGAAGTGAGAAAATATTGCCGCCTTGATTCCGGTGGTGCGGAACTGTTAAAAATGGCAATTACTAAACTCGGTCTTTCCGCACGAGCTTACGATAGAATATTAAAAGTTAGTCGCACAATTGCCGACTTAGAAAAATCGGAAAATATTTTACCCCCGCATATCAGTGAAGCAATTCAATATCGCAGTTTAGACAGAGAATTGTGGAATCATTAATTCAATAAAATATTTACAACATTAAAAAAAAATTTCGGTTAATTTTTTCAAAATGGAAATTGTAAAACCGACTTTCTAGTCGGTTTGTTTTTTTAAAAAGAAGCTTTGCTGCTGTTTTTCAAAAATTTTTCTACATTTAACAATGAACAAACCGGAAGGTTTGTTCTACAATAAAAATTTAATATTGAAAACTGCATTTTTTGACTCTGAATTGTCAAATTTCACTACATTACTTGACAAGCATAAAATATATTAATTTCACAATTGACAAAAATATAATATTTAAATAACTTGGGATTTCCCAAGTTGAAAAAGTGGCAAAACATAAAATTCTAAAATTTCTTAACAATTGTTTAAAGATATATCTGAGTATAGAACAATATTAAAAATTTATCATCGGAGAAAAAATGGATTCAGACAATAATCAATCGGAATCTTCGCAAATATTGGAAAAATTAAATAATCTGGACACCCGTATCGGCAGACTTGAGAGAAAATTGCATATTGATAGCTCAACAACCAAGAAGCAAAATAGTGATGATGAATCCAATTTATTATCAGGTTCTGAAATAAATGTAGGGAAATTTGAAGTTGATGAATACTGGTTTGCAAATATTGGAATTGTAATAATGGCATTTTGTGTTACCTTTTTACTTTCAATGTCTTATAATGGTATCCCGCAAATATTTCCTAGCTTATTTGGTTTTGCTGTTTCAACCGCTGCGTATTATTTTTCAAATCGATGGAAAAAATCATTTTCGAGTATATCCAAAGTACTAAGTATAATTAGTGTGGTGCTTCTCTATTTTTCAATTTTTAGATTATTTCACTTTAATGAACATCCGGCATTAATTGGGCGGAATTTGGAGACTGTGCTGTTACTATCCGGTTCGTTTGTTGGACTGGCTTTAAGTTTTAAAATAAAAAATTCATTTTTGATTGGGCTCAGTATCTCATTGATTCTTCTCTCCTCTTTAATAAACGGCAATAGCTATATAATCTTTATTACTACATTTGCTGCTTCAATTCTATTTGTAATAATTTATTTGAAATTCAATTTTCAATACTCAATTATTTATGGAATTTTTGCTGTTTATTTGACTCACTTTGTTTGGGCAATCAACAATCCAATAATCGGAAATAAAATCATTCTTACAGGCGAACCGCAATTAAATTTGCTATTCATCGTAGCCTATTGTATAGTGTTTTCTATTGGTTTCTATTTAAATCGTAATACTTCATTAACCAACAAATCATCAATTGTTGGGAATATTATGAATGGTTTAGGCGGTTTCTTTTTATTTCAACTCGTTGGTTTAATTAGTTATAAAAACGAAATGTTTGTTTTTGATTTGATTCTTTTTATCATATTCTTTTTTGAAGCAATTATCTTGTTTAAGAATAAAAGCGATAAATATTCAGTTGCAGTTTATTCGTTGACAGGTTATATGTCACTAAGTATTGCTCTTATAGTTAGCACAGAAGTTCCACTGGTTTTTAATTTCTTAATTTGGCAAAGCATTTTTGTCCTTTCAACGGCAATTTGGTTCCAATCTAAGAATATTGTTGTTGCAAACTTTGGAATGTTTATTACTATATTTTTAGCATATTTTATTACCGCAAGTTCATTTGGAATTATAAGCATCAGTTTCGGAATGGTTGCATTAATTAGTGCGAGAGTGTTGAATTGGCAGAAAGATAAATTGACTATAAAAACAGATTTTGTTCGAAACTCTTATTTGGTAATTGCATTTATATCCATTCCCTATACATTATTAAAATCAGTACCTTCAAGTTACATCGGCATTTCGTGGCTATCGGCTACTTTATTATATTACTTAATGAGCATTTGGTTAAAAAATACTAAATATGAATGGATGGGAAATTTTACATTAGTTGCTTCGGTAATCTATATCTTTTTTGTCGGGTTCCCTTCCTTAAGTACGGCATTTAATTTAATTAACATATTCACTTTGATAATTGTACTTATCGTGTCTTCAATTGCATTCATCAAAATTAATAAAAGCAAAAAAATAATTGCGAAATAGTTAAAAAATTAAAATAATATGTACGGGAGTACGGACTGGATTTTGTGTTAATACAATTTCATTAAGTAAATGTAAGAAGAGAATTAAAAAAGGGCAAATCAAAATGATTTGCCCTTTTGGTTAATTTTATTTTTTCTTCTTATTCTTTGACGGTAAAAAATAAGTTAGTCCTTTAAATATTTTTTCCGAAAATTTATTCTTTTTTGCGTCAAAATAAGATTCAGTATTCATTGAAGATGAAATAATCTCGTCTTTGGAATCAGAATATATCTGTAAAGTAATTATTTTACTATCGTCACTATCAATTCTTAATTTCATCGTTGGTTTGTTTAATAATGCTTGTGATGGATTATCAACAAAATTATTGTTTGTGGTTCGCATCAGTTGTCGCAGATAATTAGCAACTTTTGTTGAATCTAGTTCTTTGCCGTTGGATGTCCACTTATTATTAATTTTTACCATTTGAAATGAACTGTCTGCCGGATAATCAAACGCAATACGATTCCAATTATTTGAATTGCCTGAAATAAGTTTCGCATTTCTGTAAGCATTTTCTCCCTGATTGAAAGTCATGGAAAGAAAGCCGTTTACTTCATAAATGTCTTTGTCATCTTCCAATCTTACAAAGGAATTCATTGAGCGAAGTTGCTGTTGATAGGAAAATTTACCTATTACAATATCTAAAGATACATCATTGCCTTCAAGGACTTGAATTCTGGTGCCGGTTGTATCAACCTCGTATTCGTGCCACTTGGATTTTTCGCGAGCAGCCAAACGATTTGGTTTTATTGAAAGAAGCTGTTTGAAAAAGCTTTTCATTTTTTCTTTTGGAACAGATACGGTTTTACCGCTTTTTAAATCCAGTTTCCAAGAGTTTCCGGTTTTGTAAAGTTTTATTTCGCTGTGATGTTCGGCTTTCGGATAAAGTAAAACCGAGGTAACTGCAGAAGTATCAATGTTTACAAGATTGTTTTTAAATGTTCTTTCATTTTTACCTGTGTTAAACACGAACATAAACAGAACTATGAATAAAAGAATTCCGAAAATTATTCCGTATTTTTTTAATGAATTATTTGCTGCCATAGTCGATATTTTGAATTTTATTTTTAATAATTTTTTTCATTCTAAAGCGAAATATTCCGTAAATGATAATTAGGAATATTGGGAGAAGAAAGTTTAAGTATTTAATTAATGATTTTGTGCCGTCTTCCAAATCAG
>CAZXDS010000226.1:0-5087 GCA_964639525.1 uncultured Melioribacteraceae bacterium
CGGTTCTACAATTTTCAGTATTAAAAAAAATTAACCGGAAAATCAGTCGAAAGCCGGATTCGGTCTTTGCTGAAATATTTTTTATCATCGTTATAAATCATAATTTTACATAGTTTTAATTTTGTCCCCGAATTGTTGTTAATCAACAGCATTTCTATTAAAACTATAATCTCGCTGAAAAATATGACTTTGCAGAGTTCAGGCTGTTTAGTGGTAAAAAATACAAAAACAAAATTAATCTATATTGATGCTTCCGCTTGTTCCAATTTTTCGTGAAGGCGTTCCCATTTGCTTAAAGCTTCTTCCAAATCTTTCTTTACACTTTCATATAAATATGTTGTTTCTTTTGCTTTTTCAGGATTGCTGTAAATTTCTACTTTTGCCAAATCATTTTCATATTTAAGTTTCAAATCTTCAAATTCGGATATTTTAATTTCTATTAATTCAATCTCTTTTTTCAAGTCCTTTGTAGCAGCGTATAGTTTTTGCCGTTTTTCCGCTTCAATTCTTTTCAGCTCTTTTTTATTCAATTGATTTGTAGCGGAAACACTTTTCGTTTCAGTATCATTTGTTAAAAGATTCGCGTTTTTCTTTTTGAGATAATAATCAATTCCACCGTAATAATATTGAATATGTCCGGGTTGGAGTTCAAGAATTTTATCGGCAATAGGACGAATAAATTCCACATCGTGAGAAACAATTATCAGTGAACCGGAAAAGTTTAATAACGCTTCCTGAAGAACTTCCCGCGAAGTAATATCAAGATGGTTTGTCGGTTCGTCAAGTACAATTACATTTGCCTTAGTAAGGAAAATTTTTGCAAGCGCAAGCCGACTTTTTTCTCCGCCGGAAAGGACTTTAACTTTTTTATAAATATCATCACCGCTGAACAAAAATGCACCGAGAAGTGAACGCAGTTGTCCCTCGGTTTTTTCCGTTGAAACTTGTGTAAGAGTCTCAAGTAAATTGCTATTCGAATTAAGTTCATCGGCAACTTGCTGTGAATAATAAGCAATTCTTGTATTTGCCCCGATTACTATTTCACCTTTATCGGGCTTCAATTTGTTTGCAATAATTTTTGATAAAGTAGTCTTACCTGCTCCGTTTGGTCCAAGGAAAGCGATTTTTTCTCCACGTTCAATACTAAGATTTACATTTTTTAAAACGTGTAAATCATCAAAAGATTTTGATACGTTTTTCAGCTCAACAGGAATTACACCGCAGCGTTCAGGTTCCGGAAATCTTAAATTTAGTTTTTTCTTATTTTCGGAAATTTCAATTCGTTCAATTTTTTCCAACTGTTTTATTCTACTTTGTACTTGTTTTGCTTTTGTTGCCTTGTATCTAAATCGTTCAATAAATTTTTCAGTGTCTTTTATTTTTTGCTGCTGACTTAAATATTCGGCTTGAAGCTGAATTGCCCGTTCTTCTTTAAATTTAAGGTATGCTTCATATTTGCCGTTATAAATATTAACTTTTCTATTTGATATTTCAAGAGTTCTGTTTGTTACCTGGTTCAAAAAATAACCGTCATGAGAAATTATTATAAGTGATTTATTGAAATTTTTTAAAAAATTAATCAGCCAGCGAAGAGAATCAATATCCAAATGATTTGTAGGTTCATCCAATAAAATTAAATCGTGATTTTCCAGCAGTATTTTTGCAAGTTCGATTCTCATTTGCCAACCGCCGGAAAATTCGGCAACTTCACGAATTAAATCATTTTCGCTGAAACCAAGACCGTGCAAGACTTTTTTAATTTCCGAATCTATTGAGTAGTAATTTAAAACTTCTTTTTGGTGGTTTAACTCTCCTAATCGCTTAATCAAATTTTGATGATTTACAGCATCATTTTCATATTTCAATTTTGAAGTAATTTCATCTTCTTCGTTTAAAACTTTTGTTATTCGCAGAGCCGATTTAACTTCGTTAAAAAGGGTTTGCCCTTTTATTTGCTGAATTTCCTGTGGAAGATAACCGATAGAAATACTTTTTTGTTTTTGAATATTTCCTGATTCAGGTTCAGTAATACCCACAAGAAGTTTTAGGAATGTTGTTTTTCCGGTTCCGTTTGCACCAATTAAAGCAAATCTATCCGATGTATTTATTTTGAGATTAACTTTTTCAAAAAGATTAGTTCCGGTAAATTGTACAGATAAATCAAAAATATCAAGCATAATAAATTGTAAAGGTTACTATTCGTAAATCTCCAATTGTACAAAAATCCACTATCCAAAAATTGAGTTTTACAAAGTATGTTTAAAGTTAAAAAAAGAGAATGTAAACTTAACCTTAATTTCTAAGTACGGCAACTTTAGTAGTTGACACATTAGTACCGTCCCTATCATAAGCAACAATTAAATAAACGCCTGAAGGCACAAAGTCATTATTATCATTTCTTCCATCCCAGTGGGCAATGCTTCCTCCGGGAGAAGAAATACTTCCCGCCGTTATTGTTTTGATTAATTTACCGCTTATTGAATAAATTTTTAACGCACTGTCCTTAATCAATCCTTTAATATTAAGAATTTTAGAATTTGAAATATTCAAATTAAATGGATTTGGAAAAACAAATAATTCGCTTGCAGTTTGCTGTGGTGCGGCAGCATCAGTAGTAAAAGAGGAGAGCCCAAAATCAGTTCCAATATAAATTGTTCCACTTTGGTCATCAGATGTGATGCTCTTAATATCGTCGTTCGGAATCGGACTGTTTTTACTGTCGTATTGTGCTAAAACTGTAAATCCATCGGGCGACATTAAAAACACGCCTGATTTTGTTCCTACCCATTTGCGATTAATTGCATCAACCGTAATAAACGTAATTAACTGATTTCTAAATGCCGGAAGGTCAATTATTTGTGATTGCTGAGGATTTGCGGGGTCAAATATTATATTTATCCCGGGATTTTTTCCAACCCACAACTCACCTTGTTTATCAACTGCTAACGATGTAATTCCACCGCTTGTTAATCCGCTTGATGAAGTAAGTCTGCCTGAAATATCATCACTTTTATTATCAAGCGTATTGTTTTCATTAAAATAATACAAACCTTTGTTTTGTACTGAGAACCATTTTGTATCATATTGGTCAATAACCATATTGTCCATTAAATCTGTATTTGTAACCAACGGATTTGAAAACCCGAATGTAAACCAAGTGCTGTCCGGTGTTATTACTGCTAACGGTTCTGCATTTGCAGACCATAAATTAAGCGACCAAACATTGTTTTTTGAATCCGTATGAACAGACGTAATTACTAAAAATTCCGTTGCTGTTGATATTCCCTGCATCGGCGTGTTGTGTGTATCATATCGTGTCATTTTACCGTTATCATATTCAATGTAGCCTTGTCCCCAATTGCAGAAGTAAACCTTGTTATTTCCTCCGACAAAAACTTTATGATATGCATTGGATTTTAAAATCGGAGTGTTGGTTTTATCGTAATTTATCCATTCATTTCCATTATAACTATAAACGCCAATACCGGTTACATCAGTACCTGAACCTGCCCAAAGAGTTCCATTATTATCAATTGCAACACTGCTGAATAAATTCGCTTTTGGACCGTTGGGAAAAATGCTTTTTGAATTATTACCGTTGACTACTAATACTCCATCGTCTGTTGCAAGAATAATATTGTTTGCAGAAGTAACAGCAAGTGAATTCAACTTAGCGGATGAAGTAAAAACAAGCCGGGCGCCATCTGTTTGGTTGTAACTATAAACGGATTTTCCTTGAATAACAAAAAGCTTACTAGTACCAACAACCATATCTGTGATGGCTGTATTGTTAAAAATAGAAGGCTGCCATTGTGAATTTGTAAATTTCATTATTCCTCTGTTAGTGGCAAGCAAAATTTGATTGTCAAAACTTAATATCTTAAAGACTTCGGTAGCTGAAATAGCAGAGCCCAAAGAATAAGTTGTCCAAGATTCAGGTGCTGTTAAATTTGTAGTTCCAACTTTCTGAACTGCAATACCTTCATCAGTACACAGATAAATCAAATCCTTTTTAAATGCACTTATTACTCTTGTTTCAGTAGGGAAGTTGCCAAATTTTAAAAATGTATCTCCAAGAGACAATGCACTTGCATTAATAAGTGATAGTCCAAAATCAGTTGAAACAAAAATTGTATCTCCGCTTGAATAAAGATTGTTTATAGTTTTATTTTGTTTGTCAGAGCGAAAAATATCAAGTACCGAGTTAATTTCGTTTGTTTTTAGATTATAAATATTCACTGACCCATTATCTGCTCCCCACCATACTTGGTTATTATTATTTAAAGCCATCGCAGTAAGGTTTTGGCTCTCCAAACCTTCAGACTTTGTAAAAAGTTTATACGTACTATCAGTTTGGTTAAATATATACGCACCGCCGCTTGTGGCAGCAAGTACTATATTACCGTCAGCATTAACCGCATTAGTAGTTTTCATATCGGAGAAATTTTTCCATGTACCGCCGGTTTGAGCTGTGGATATTGACAAGGGAATAACTAATAATAAGAGATAATAAAATGATTTTTTCATGGTGGTCTCGATTTTGTAAAAATTTTTAGAATAATGTAAAACTTACTTATTTATAAACGTAAATAAAGATTTATTTTTTAATATTCAACACCAAAAATGTTGACTTTTAATGGCAAAGTAATAAACTCTGTTCAATAGTTTTGGAAGAATAGAAAGATTGGTAAACCAAAATAGTTCACTGATGGAAACAAAAAAGCCCAATTTCAAATAAATTGAAATTGGGCAAAATTTACATAACAAAAATTAAAACTATCTTACTTTAATTTTATTTTCCCTTACCAATTTTGCAATGTTGGCAGTTCCGTTTTTCGAAATAGTTTTAAGTGCACTTGTTGAAAGTTTAACGGTAACAAATCTATTTAATTCTTTCACCCAAATTCTTTTCTTTTGAAGATTTGGTAAAAATCTTCTTTTCGTATGGTTGTGTGCATGCGAAATATTATTTCCTGTTTTTGGACCGACACCTGAAATCTGACATCTTCTCGACATTACATTCTCCTAACTATCAAATTAATTATTTCAAGATATTAATGTTACGAATTTTAACATAAAATTGCAAT
>CAZXDS010000227.1:0-5055 GCA_964639525.1 uncultured Melioribacteraceae bacterium
AACTCACTTTAGTCTCTCTTAAAAAGAGAGAAAATTTTTGTAAAATCCGAAAACCGAGTATTGTTTAATAAACATTTTTTTAGTTAACTTTGAACAAAAAAAGAAAGAATGAAGAATGAAAAAAGCATATATAATTGATGCCGTAAGAACTCCAATTGGAAAGTTCGGAGGAATGCTTTCAAGCATCAGAACTGATAATTTGGCGGCACTTGTAATAAACGAAATAGTAAAACGGAACCCTTCACTTGATGTTAGTGAAATTGACGACGTGGTTTTAGGATGCGCAAACCAAGCCGGAGAGGATAATCGAAATGTTGCACGAATGGCTTTGCTACTGGCTGATTTGCCTTTTACAATTCCAGGGATAACAGTAAACCGACTTTGTGCTTCGGGAATGAGCGCTGCTGTTCACGCTGCAAATGCAATAAAAGCCGATGAAGGCGAGTTGTTCATTACCGGCGGAATTGAAAATATGACTCGCGGACCGCTTGTACAATCGAAGGCTGAATATGCTTATTCGGGCAAAGTAAATATTTACGATTCCACATTTGGATGGCGTTTTGTAAATCCCAAAATGGAAGAATTATTCGGTACTGAAGGTATGGGAGAAACTGCAGAAAATCTATCAGACAAATTCAACATTTCACGCGAAGACCAAGATTTATTTGCTTACCATTCCCAAATGAAGGCTGCAAAAGCAAGAGATAACGGTCGCTTTGCTAAAGAGATTGTCTCAGTAGAAATTCCACAACGTAAAGGGAACTCAATAATATTTAGTACTGATGAATTTATTAAAGATAATACAACTCCGGAAATATTGGCAAAATTGCGTCCCGCTTTTAGAAAAGGCGGAACAGTTACCGCCGGAAATTCATCCGGTATAAATGATGGGGCATGTGCAATGATTGTTGCTTCTGACGAGAGTGTGAATAAATTTAACCTAAAACCGAGAGTAAAAATTATTGCTTCGACTGTTGTTGGTGTTGAACCGAGAATAATGGGAATTGGACCGGTTTATGCCACAAAAAAGCTCCTTAAAAAAGCAGGAATGACACTAAAGCAAGTTGATGTTATTGAATTAAACGAAGCGTTTGCGTCTCAAAGTTTAGCGTGTATTCGTGAGCTTGGGCTTGATGATAATGATGAAAGAATAAACCCAAACGGCGGAGCAATTGCACTCGGGCACCCGCTCGGAATGTCGGGTGCAAGAATAATGCAGACGGCAATGATTGAATTGGAAGAACAGCACAAAGAGTTTGCAATTTGTACGCTTTGCGTTGGTGTTGGGCAGGGAATGGCTGTATTGTTGCAGAATGTAAATAGATAAAAGAAATCATATTTTTTAAAAAACAGAATCAAAAAATGATATATGAATTTAACGGATATAAACCCGTAATTGATAAAACTTCTTTCGTCCATCCGCAGGCGGCAGTAACAGGAAATGTTATAATCGGGAAAAATGTTTATATCGGTCCCGGTGCAGCAATACGCGGCGATTGGGGAGCAATTGTTATTGAAGACGGCTGTAATGTACAAGAAAATTGCATTATTCACATGTTCCCCGGTGTTACAACAATTCTGCACAAAAATTCACATATTGGACACGGGGCAATTATTCACGGTGCTGAAATTGGCAAGAATTCACTTATTGGAATGAATGCGGTAATTATGGATAATGTTAAAATCGGAGAAGAATGTATAATCGGAGCTCTTACATTAATTCCATCGGACAAAATTATCCCTAATAGAAAGGTCGTTGTTGGAAATCCATTCAAAATAATAAAGGATGTTTCTGATAAAATGATAAAATGGAAAACCGAAGGGACAGAATTGTATCAGAAACTTCCTGCACAAATGAAAGAATTATATAAGGAGTGTAAACCTCTTAGAGAAATTCCCGACAATAGAAAACCGCAAAAAAAAGTTTTTAAAACTTGGAAAGAATCGTGATTTCCGGATAGATGTAAATCATTTAGCTTTCTTGAGAGTAAAGGAAATGGTACATTCTATTATTTTTGAACGTTATTATATGATTTTGTACAAGTATTAAACCTTTCCCTAAAAAAATATTTTGTTATTGATTCCATAAATTATTTTATTGTCTGTAAAAATTGTAGTTGTTATTATAACTTTATAAAAAAGCAAGCACCAAATAATTTTGCTAAATGCTATCCATACACACTTTGCAACAGAATAGTGTTTTATAATTTATTCGATTTTCTCATTATTGAGGAAGGGAGTTTTTTTTAGAAATACAGTTCAATTGCAATTCTTGTTAATGAATAATAATTAAAACAAAACTGAGTTAGCAATGAAAAATGAAAATAATGCCAACGAAAAATTACAGAAAGAGATAGAGAAATTAAAAGAAGAAGAAGAAAAATATCGTTCCTTGTTTGAAAAAATGAACGATAGCTTTGCCCTACATAAAATTGTATTAGATGATAATGATACTCCTATTGATTATATATTTATTGAAGTTAATAAATCTTTTGAAAAAATGTTAGGGATAAAAAGAGATGATGTAATTGGGAAAAGAGTAACTGAAGTATTCCCGGGTATTGAAAATGACTCAGCGGATTGGATTGGAACATATGGCAAAGTTGCTTTAAAAGGGAAAGAAATAAGATTTGAACAATATTTTGATATATATAAAAAATGGTATTCTGTTTTAGCTTATTCAAATAGAAAAAATTATTTTGCCACTTTATTTACTGATATAACCGAGCGCAAGCAAGTGCAAAGAGAAATCAAAAACAAACAAATGCAATTTGAAACTGTTGTAGAGTCAGCAGGGGATTCGTTGTATGTAGCTGATTATGAAACAACCAAAATAATTTTTGCAAATCAGCAGGCATGTAAGTCGCTTGGTTATTCTTACGAAGAATTACTCTCCAAAAAAGTGTCCGATTTAAGTCCGACTTTTATTCCCGGGAATCATAAGCAAAAAATGTGGGAAAAAATGGTTCCCGGGAAAACCATTATTATTGAGGTCAAACACCAACGAAAGGATGGAAGTATTTTTCCCGTAGAAGTGCGAACCGGGATTATCAATTATAATGGGAAGAAAGCAATATTGGGCTTTGCAAGAGATATCACAGAGCGTAAGAGAGCTGAGTTTGATCTAAAAAACTCTGAAGAAAGATTGCAATTGCTATTTGATTCTGCCCCTGACGGGTATTACTTGAGTGATTTGAAAGGAACTTTTATTGACGGAAATCGGGCTGCTGAAAAAATGCTGGGATATAAAAAGGAAGAATTAATTGGCAAAAATTTTAACAAGCTCAATCTTCTTCAACTTAAAGATTATCCAAGAGCAGCAAAAAGTCTTGCAAAAAATGTGTTAGGAAAAAGTACGGAACATGAAGAGTATATTCTTAATAGAAAAAATGGGAGTACAGTTCATGCAGAAATACGAACACATCCCGTAAAAGTAGGAAAGAAAACAGTTGTACTCGGTATTGTTCGTGATATTACAGAGCGTAAAAAAGCAGAAGAAACATTACGCGAAAGCGAATCACTTTACAGAAGTGTTTTTGAGCATGCCCCACTTGGTATTTTCCATTTTGATATTGATGGAATAATTACTGAATGCAACGATAAATTTGTTAGAATAATTGGTTCTTCGCGTAAAGCGTTAATCGGATTAAATATGCCTAAGCAACTCAAAGATAGGGAAATGATTGGCGCTGTTATGAATACTTTAAATAACGGTTCCGGTCATTATGATGGTAATTACAAATCTGTAACAGCCCGAAAAACAACATCGGTAATAATCCATTTCAACGGAATATACGACACAAACAAAAAAATAATTGGTGGTGTAGGATTAATAGAGGATGTGACGAAGAGAAAAGAGTCAGAGAAAGCACTAAAGGAAAATGAAGAAAAATTTCGGAGTATTTTTGAAAATCATTCAGCCATCAAATTATTAATCGAGCCTGATAGTGGAAATATTGTTGACGCAAATAAATCCGCTGCTGAGTTCTACGGCTGGTCAATTGATATGCTAAAGTCTATGAATATTTCTCAGATAAATATATTATCACCGGAAGAAATTCAAAAAAGAATAAATGAAACCGTTAGAAATAAAAAAGAATATTTTGAATTTAAACATTATAAATCCGACGGCTCAATAAGTGATGTGGAGGTTTACAGTAGTGCTGTAAAAATTAAAGATAAAGTTTTTCTACATTCAATTATTCACGATATTACAGAAAAGAAAAAAGCAAAAAATGAACTTCAAATATCTCATCAAAAGTTATCGGAAGCAAAAGAAGACTTGGAGCTAATCAATAAAAACAAGGATAGATTTTTCTCAATAATTGCACATGATCTTCGTAGTCCATTCATGGCATTGATGGGAATTTCGCAATTGATTTCTGAAGATATGGATAGCATGTCTGTTGGAGAAGTTAAAGAGATGACAAGCTCAATATACCATTCGACGCAGAACCTTAATAAGTTGATAGAGAACTTACTTAGTTGGTCGCGTTTGCAAATGGGAGCATTTGAAATATCTCCCGAGATAATTAACCTCAAGGAAATTTCACTTAGCGTTGTTCACACACTACAACTTTCTGCAAATGAAAAAGATATTACAATCCAAAATAATATTGCCAAGACAACTCTATTTGCTGATGAAGATTGCGCTGAAGCAATTTTACGAAACTTGATTAGCAACGCAATTAAATTTACTGAGCGAGGCGGAGAGGTTAAACTATCCGCAAAAGAGAACGATGCTTTTACAGAAATTGCAGTTGAGGATAACGGCGTAGGAATGCCTGAAAGCACACTTAAAAAACTATTTAGTATTACAGAGAAGGTTTCAGAAGATGGAACGGAGAAAGAAACCGGAACCGGTTTAGGACTTATTCTATGCAAGGAATTAGTTGAAAAGAATGGCGGTAAAATTTGGGTTGAAAGTGAATTGGGAAAAGGAAGTAAGTTTATATTTACTTTGCCAACGAAGTCCTAAAAATTATGGGTAAAAAGATAACTTTAATTATAATAACAAGTTACGCAAATAACTTTGGAGATTTTTCGCTAAATTAT
>CAZXDS010000228.1:0-4999 GCA_964639525.1 uncultured Melioribacteraceae bacterium
TCTTTTCTATCCGTTTTCTAATCTTTACCAGACTTTAGGGTGGAAGTCAGGAAAAGACAAACAATGTAGAATTATTCTTTCTTTTCGCTTTAAAAGTGTATTGTTGAATATAGGATTAATTTAGACAACACCAAACCTGCCTGCCGGTAGGCAGGCTTTAGTTTGAATAGTCAATACCTCATAACCGCTTCCCGATACGGGTCTGCGACAGCAGTTTTTAAACAACATACTAACATTATCCCGAACTTCTTTTCCGACTAAAGTCGGGAGATTGGTTTTTGTTTTACAGTACACCACAATAAATTGTGGTGTTATCATAATTTATTTATTCCAAGCACATCAAAATATTATTTAGCTCTTTTCTATTCCCCATTAAATTTGTGGTAGTACCAAAAATATTCAAACTTTCACTCTGAATTGCAGTAGCAATATTCTATTATTTCAAAAGTGTCATTTTTTTTGTTTTAACAAAAGTATTTCCAATTTGCAGTTGGTAAAAATAAACACCGCTTGGAAGATGTCCTGCATCAAACTTAACACCATAATTACCGGCTCTTTGATGTTTATTTACAAGTACTGATACTTCCTGCCCAAGTATATCAAAAACTTTCAATTTAACCATTGGGTTGTTAACATTATATTTTGAGAGAATACTTGCCTGCCGGACAGGAAGGGAATATTCAATAATTGTTGCCGGATTAAAAGGATTTGGGTAGTTTTGCTTCAAATGAAATTCTGAAATAGGAACATCAATCTTGTCAACATCAGTGATATCGCCATAAACTACATTATTAATTATTGCCCCGGATAAGTGTTCATTAACCCATGTAGAATAATATCTAACTATTCCCAGCGAATCAGTAACTGTTAAGGAAATCTCTTCATCAATAGTTTGTGAATGATCAATAAAAAAAATCCAGGTTGGTCTGGGCACACCAAAAATTTCAACATTGCCCTTTGAAACGAGAAAAATTTTCAAGGTATCATTTGGAGAATACTCAAAATTTGTAATAGTATCCCCAACCGAGGCGGTAAAATCAAAAATTAAATATTCACCATTGGGAGAACCATCATATGTAAAAACCGAATCTCCGCTTTGCCTAAAGAATTGCCCATAACCTCCGGGTTGAATAATTTCGTAATATCTTTGCCCGTTAAAAACGCTTGTGTCACTTACTGTTTCTGCTTCATCGTGGTAATTTGGATAATCCCAGAAACTCCATCTATCACCTACGTGCAAAGGAAAAACCGTTTGCGATTGAATTGAAATTACTGCAACAAGAAGGAATAGAGTTATTTTAATTATTGTTTTCATCTTGCCTCCTTTGGTTTGATGCGGAATAATTTGTAATACAATAGATTTATGAGTCCATTTTAAAAAGTAATATTTTGACTAACCCACGACTTCAGTCGTGGGGAAACAGACCAAAAACGAACTCCCCCAAACGGACTTTAGTCCGTTTGGGGCTTTTTAGAGTGGACTCATTTATTACTTTTTATAATACTTCATTGCTTCGGGCAACCAGTGATTTAAATCATTTATCCTGGTTTGATTTGCCGGATGTGTGCTGAAAAATTCAGGCATTGATTGTCCGCCTTTGTTTGAGAATCTCTGCCAAAAGTTTGGTGCGCCGTGCGGGTCGTAACCTGCCATTGACATAAATATCACGCCCAAGTGATCTGCTTCACTTTCGTGTGAACGGCTGAAAGGCAGCATTACACCCAATTGGCTTCCAACACCGTACGCAGTTAACCACAGTTTTTTTGAAGCAGCGGATTTATTTTTTAATGCGGCAGAAAGTGCAATTCCTCCGGCAGTTCTTGCAAGTTCTTGGCTCGCCCGTTCTTCTCCGTGATGTGCAATTGCGTGAGCTATTTCATGCCCCAATACAACTGCGAGTCCGTTTTCATCTTTTGTATATTTTAAAATCCCGGAATAAACAACAACTTTTCCGCCCGGCATTGCCCAAGCATTTGCTTCGTTGCTATTAACAAGATTAAATTCCCAACGGTAATCTTTCAGTTCGTTTTGCAAACCGTTATTTCTCATAAACTTTTCCACAGCGTGCTGAATTCTTGTGCCAACACGCTTTACCATAGCAGTAGCTTTTTTGTTTCTGCTCAACTGATGCGATTTTATAAAATCGCGATACTGAGATACGCTCAAACTCAACATAGTTGAAGAAGGAATTAAACTTAACTGGCTTCGTCCCGTAAGCGGAACTGTTTTGCACGAAGAAATTATCAGCAGGGATGAAAACAAAATATATTTTAAAAATCTTCTAAATGTTTTCATATTAATAAATCTCCGGAATAAAAGTTTGGTCTGACATTGGGGGACGGACATAATTTTCGGCATTTTGACGCGGTGGTAATTTTATTGGTTTGCTGTGCAAATCTTCATAATTAATTTTACCGAGTAAATGATGAATTGTGTTTAATCGAGCATGTTTTTTGTTGTCGGCATTTACAACAAACCACGGTGATTGTTTTGTGTCGGTATATTTAAACATTTCGTCTTTTGCTTTTGAATACTCAACCCAGCGTTTGCGTGCCTCTAAATCCATAGGACTCAATTTCCATCGTTTTGTCGGGTCATTTAATCTTTGCTGAAATCTTTTTTCCTGTTCTTCATCGCTTACCGAGAAATAATATTTTAATAAAATAATTCCTGATCGGATTAGCATTCTTTCAAATTCAGGACAAGTTCTAAAAAATTCACGATATTCATCATTTGTACAGAAACCCATTACGTGTTCAACACCGGCTCTGTTATACCAGCTTCTATCGAACAAAACCATTTCGCCCGCAGCAGGAAGCTGTGTAACATAACGCTGAAAATACCATTGAGTCTTTTCTCTTTCCGTCGGTGTACCAAGAGCAACAACTTTACAAATACGCGGATTTAATGATTGAGTTATTCTCTTGATAACGCCGCCTTTTCCGGCTGCATCCCGTCCTTCAAATAATACTACAACTTTTAATCCTTTAAATTTAATCCATTCTTGAAGTTTTACCAATTCAATTTGGAGATTTTGTAATTCCTCATCGTAGTGTAATTTTTTGTGTTCCTTTTTTGAATGGTTGTCGCTTTTTTTGTGGGACATTGTTCCCTCCTTTGATAAACTTACGAATTTGTAAGATGTAACATTCTATCTAATAATTTATACTTCAAAATTCAAGTGTTTATAAAATTTTAAATAAAATTTCCACTTCAGTTTTTAATAGATTGATGTAATACATTTCTTACAATTCGGATAAATTAAATTTTAAGGCTAAGTTCTATTTAGTCGTTCCTTAAAAACACACTAAACGACTAAACTGAAAAAGGCCGTAAAATTTCGCATTAAATAAGTCGGTAAATTTGTAGTAGGTAAAAAGGGATGTTTTTTTTACTTCCATATTCGACCACTTCTTCAAGTTATATGCAGTTGCAGCCAACATAACATTTATAGTATCTCCATAAGTTCCTTTGAGATAATTTCGTGATAATCTAAAGTCCTGCTTTAAGTGTCCTATAACCGGTTCTATTCAGTACCTTCTTCTAAATCGTTTCCTTGCTTTTGTCTTTTCATAAACCGTTACATTTTTCTTCGGTCTATTGGGTCTTATTATTTTCGTATTCTCTACTTTCGTTACTCCTCTATAACCTCTATCTACTATAGCTACTTTGGGTTCTTTTCCCGTTACT
Source organism: uncultured Melioribacteraceae bacterium (assembly GCA_964639525.1). Classification (GTDB taxonomy): domain Bacteria; phylum Bacteroidota; class Ignavibacteria; order Ignavibacteriales; family Melioribacteraceae; genus CAZXDS01. Next base: position 3,692 of record CAZXDS010000228.1, read on the forward strand.
CTCTCTGTTTGATTCAATACGTCCTCTAACGTGTGACCGTCATAAATGTTATTAACGCTCCTACTGCTATGCCGCTATTCTTTGTTAGTACCAGCAATACTTTCGGACCAAATTCAAATTGCTTATGTGCTTTCCCTTTGCTCATACAGTTGTTAAATAGTGTCATTTGATTTATGTCGGGACTTTTTCCTATCATTTTTTGAGCCTTTTTATTTTGTTTTTTTGCAAGTTTTTATATCCAACTTATTTAAATCTTGCATCTTTTCCAATTGCTCAAATAGTATATTCCTCCCTTTTTACTCTAAATATTCCTCTTTTGTGCTTTTTAAGGAGCAACTAAGTAGTTCGTTTCTATTAAAATAACCTAACCGTAACTGAATTAAATCAAACTTAGCTAAATATTTTAATTTATTTGCCGATTATACATTGACTTTTAATAAAAAAATATTGAACAAAAAATATCATGGCGGGAAAAGCACAAGCATTGTCTAATGTGGAATTGATGGTTCTTGAAATTATTCTTGAAATGGATTCTATTTCAGGATATGACCTAAACAAATTAATTGAAGAAAGAAAAATTCGAGAATGGGCTGATATTGGAACAACATCAATTTATTTGGGATTAAAAAAATTAGAAAAGAAAAAATATGTTTCGTGGATTCTCGATAAAAACAAAAAAGGCAAGGGACCACTTCCTCGCAAATTTTCTGTTACAAATCATGGAAAAAAATCTTTAACAAACGAAATTTTATATTCCCTTTCTCAAGCAGGCGAAAGAGATAAACGATTTGATATTGCTTTTTACGGCATCTCATTTTTACCGAGAGTTGTCGTTATTCTTGCAATTGAAAAGCGAATTGAAAAGTTAGTCCTCGAATTTGAAAATATAGAAAGCATTTCAAATTTAGAAGTAAATGAAGAATTACCACTTCATAAAAAGTCAATTATTGACCACCGAATGATTTTAATCGGCAATGAAATTGAATTTATGGACAGATTGCTAAATCAGCTCAGAAACCGGGCGATTGATATTTAAGTTTAACAGAAGATTTTGAATACTGTCGGGCTTGTTCGTCGCGGCGAACAAAATGCAGTGATTCAGAGCTTAGTATAATTATAGTAATAACAATGAAATTCTTAACTAAAAAAGAATATTTTTCTGCTTAAGGGTTCTGTGAATAAATTTTGTAAAACCGACTTTCCTCAAAGAGTTCTGCTTAAGGGTTTTGTAGCTAACAACTAACAGAATAAAATATTTGAGTTACCCACAAAGATACACTATCTTTAATAAGAAAAACTAATAAAAAA
>CAZXDS010000229.1:0-4948 GCA_964639525.1 uncultured Melioribacteraceae bacterium
ACAGATGTTTCAAAACTTTCAATATAACCGGCTGTAGGATCATAGGCTTTGCCCGTAAAATGCAGAGTATCAATTCCGGCATTGGAATCAAAAATTAATTCAGCCGCAAAAGAACCTACGGCAGTCGGCATAAAATCAACTGCAAAAGTATCCGATTCTCCACCGGCCAATGTTACTGCCGCATCAAAGTCAGTTACGAAAGGAGTACCCGATAAATCTGTAACACTATTAAAACTTAGTGTTCCGCCGCCTGTGTTTGTTACAATAAAAACAGAACCAAAACTTGCGGTTGAATCAACTTCTGTAAATCCGTAGTTACCGCCGGAAAAATTATAAGAGGCAATAGGATTTGTTGGAGCTTCATCAATCATTACATCATCAATGTACCATTCGTCTGCATAATCACCATCGTAGAAAAAACCAATGTTAACAGTTTGACCGACGTAGGATGTCAAGTCAAAAGATTTTTTCTCCCATGTATCTTCTGTAGCGATAGCATCTGACAAAATTGTCCAATTTGCTCCGCCATCCGTAGAAATAGAAACTTCGTGTATATTTGCATATGTTCCATAATTCTCATTTTCCCAATAAGTGAGCAATGGAGCTGTAGCTGAAGAAAGATCAACAGCCGGTGATATTAGCCAATCATCCTGTTGCCCGCTATCATCATTATGATAAGCAGAATAAGTACCTGAATATGCTCTCGCATCTGTTTGAACAAAACCGGCTCCGGTAGTGTTCAAAGTCCAATCAGTCGGCGGGAATGTTCCTTCAAAACCTTCATCAAGATAAGCCGTAGATGGTGCACTTAGCTTATCAAGTTGTAACGGTGTATGATACAACTGATTTTTTTTAATTTCTTGTTTTCTTTCTTGTGGTTTTTGCTGTGCAAAGTAAACTGTACTTAAAAGCAAAGAAACTGCAATAACCAAAAAAAGTGAATTAGTTAATTTTTTGAACATAGTACCTCCTATTTTGATTGTGAAATTAATCTAAGATTAGATAAATAATTAGTATGAAAATTATTAAAATTAAAGAATGGGTGCCCTCCAAAACTTAAATGAACTATTAAAATAAAATATTATTATTTTATTACTGATTTATGATTTTAAGTTAATAATTTTTCATGAACACTTCAAGAGAATTTATTTTTTCATTATCTTTTATTTTTTAATTATTCATTTAAATGAAAAGGCAGGCACAATGAAAAATATTTTTCTTTTTATTCTATTATTTTGCATATCAATATCAGCACAGACTTACAAAAAAATATCTATTAACTTAAGCAGTAAAGCTGATATTACAACACTTATGGAATTGGGCATTGTAGATAAAGCTCCAGTATTTTATAAAAACAAATCATCTCTGCAAGTATTTGTAAATGAAAAACAACTTCAAGACTTAAATGAAACAGGCTTGGTTTATTCCGTTCTTATAAATGATTGGCAAAAATATTATAATTCATTACCACAAATGACTGATGCTGAAAAAGATGCTTCACTCGCTAAGAGCCGACAAATTTACGGTGTAAAAGATTTTGGATTCGGCTCCATGGGAGGTTATTTAACTGCTGATGAGGTTTACGCAAAACTTGATGAAATGTTTCAAAGTTATTCAAATATTATAACAGAAAAAGACAGCATCGGAGCAACTTTGCTGGGTGAACCTATTTATGCCGTTAAAATTTCGGATAACCCAAATATAAACGAAGATGAACCCGAAGTTTTTTACAATTCACTTATACACGCACGCGAGCCTGAAGGTATGATGCAATTACTTTATTTTATGTATTACCTTCTTGATAATTACGGAACTGATCCGGAAGTAACTTACTTAGTTAATAATAGACAATTGTATTTTGTACCGATTTTTAATGTGGATGGCTATAAATATAATGAATCAACAAACCCGAATGGCGGCGGTATGTGGAGAAAAAATAGAAGATTAAATTCTGATGGTTCTAAAGGAGTTGATTTAAATAGAAATTGGGGCTACAATTGGGGTTACGATAACACAGGTTCAAGTCCTAATCCGAGCAGTGAAACTTACAGAGGAACAGCAGCATTTTCCGAACCGGAAACTGAAACTATAAGGCAATTTTGCATTTCACATAACTTTAATACCGCACTTAATTATCATACATATAGTGATTTATTAATTTTACCTTGGGGATACGTTCCTCATGAAACACCGGATTCATTGCTATATAGAGAGTTTGCGTCGGAAATGACACAATATAATCATTATACTTGGGGAACATCCTCCGATATAATTTATTCGGTTAACGGAGATTCAGATGATTGGATGTACGGTGAACAAACCGAAAAAAATAAAATGATAATTATGACACCTGAAGTTGGAACTTCTTCGGATGGGTTTTGGCCGCTCCAAAGTAGAATACTTCCTCTTGCCGAAGAAAATATTTTCCCAAACCTTTATATTGCTTGGGCTGCCGGTGACTTTGTTAAAGTGGACAGTTACGGTTTTGACAGAGAATATGTTAATCCCGGAGAGACCACAAAACTCGGGGTTAAGGTTAAAAATAAGGGACTTAGTAACGCATCAAATGTAATTGTAGATATATCTTCATTAAGCTCATTTGTTTCTGTACCAAAATTTCCCATTACAATTGACACCCTTTCTGCGCGTAATTCTTTCATACCGTCAGATTCGTTGGTTTTAACAATATCGCCAAATGCTCCTATCGGAGAAATTCAGCATCTTCTTGCAACTATAAATATTAACGGACAAACGGTACGTAGTGATACAATTTCCTTTATTGTGGGAACACCGAAAGTCATTTTTGAAGATTCTACTTCAACAATCACAACTGATTGGACTATTCAAAGCAATTCATCACAGAAGTGGAATGCAACTTCCAGTACATTTGTTTCTTCTCCAAATTCCTATACCGACAGTAAAACCGGGGATTATAATTCAGATATTGATAATAAATTATTATTAACTAACCCGATTGATTTGACGGGAGCGAATAAACCGTTTCTTACTTTCCAAACAAAATGGGATATTGAATCAGGTTGGGATGCAGCGAGGGTTAGTGTTTCCACGAATAGCGGATCCACATGGATTGATTTAACCGGAAAATATACTAAATCGGCTGTGGGACAAGGAGTTCAATATCCAACAGGTGCTCCTATTTATGACGGTTCGCAGAACACTTGGGTAAAAGAAATGATGGATTTATCCGCATTTGAAAATCAGCAAATTAAAATTCGTTTTCAAATTGAATCAGATTCCTATGTAGAAGGAGATGGCTGGTTTATCGATGATATTGCCGTTATGGATTATGATTCTTTAACAGTCGGTGTAGAATATGATAATCAACCTTTCAAATTTTTGTTAAAACAAAATTACCCCAATCCTTTTAATCCAAGTACGACAATAAATTACTCATTGTCAAAAGCAGGGCAAGTTACACTTCAGGTTTTTGATATTCTCGGGCGTCAGATTGTAGAACTTGTAAACAGCAAACAAATAGCAGGCAATTATGAGGTCGTTTTTTCAGCGGATAATTTACCAAGTGGAATTTATTACTATAAATTATCAGCCGGTGGAAACTTTGTGCAGACACGAAAAATGATTTTATTAAAATAAATTAATAATTATTTTTATTATAAATACTGAAACCCAATTCATTTTTATTGAATTGGGTTTTTGTTACTTCAATAAAAAATCAAGTTTTATTATCAATCATTTATTTATTTTAGAAACTTGTATTTTTATTTTAATTTGAATGAAGCAAATAATATTGGCAGATAATAACAAAAATATTGCACAAAACCGCAAAGCACGGCACGATTATCAAATTGAGCAGATAATTGAAGCGGGAGTTGTGTTAGTTGGTACAGAGGTTAAATCATGTCGGGCGGGAAAGGTCAGTTTGGTTGATAGTTATGCAGCAATTCAAGAAGGTGAAGTTTGGCTGTATAATGCAAATATTAATGTTTATGCTCAAGGAAACATTAACAATCACGAGCCGACAAGAAAAAGGAAATTACTGTTAAACAAAAGCGAGATTAGAAAATTAGTTTCCAAAATTAAAAATAAAGGACTAACACTTGTAACGTTAAGAATGTATTTCAGCAATGGAAAAGTAAAAGTTGAGCTTGGTCTCGCCAAAGGCAAAAAAAGTTATGATAAAAGACAGGATATTGCCAAACGGGACTTTGAGAGAAGTGAGTTAAGAAAAATAAAACTATAAACGAGGATCTAACATTGAGTACTATTTCAAATTTTAAGACAATTGAAGAACAATTAAAAATTATTAAAAGAGGAAGCGTTGAAATAATTCCTGAAAAAGAATTAATACAAAAATTAGAAAAATCATTTAAAGAAAATAAACCTTTAAATATAAAATTAGGCTGCGATCCTACTCGTCCGGATTTACATCTCGGACATTCTGTGGTACTCCGTAAACTTGCGCAGTTTCAAAATTTAGGTCATCAAGCAATATTAATTATCGGGGATTTTACAGGAATGATTGGTGATCCATCGGGGAAAAATGCAACTCGCCCTCCCCTTTCGGCTGAGCAGGCAAAGGAAAATGCTAAATCATATTGGGAGCAAGCTTCAAAAATTTTGGATAAGGACAAAACAAAAATTGTTTATAATTCAGATTGGCTTGGTAAAATGAATTTTGAAGAAGTAATAAAGCTTGCTTCAAAATATACCGTGGCACGTATGATTGAACGTGATGATTTTACAAAGCGGTACAAATCAGGTATCCCGATCAGTCTGCACGAATTTATGTATCCTCTGGCTCAGGCAATGGATTCTGTAGCAGTGAATAGTGATGTTGAACTCGGCGGAACAGATCAAAAATTTAACTTACTTGTCGGACGCGATATTCAAAAGGAGTATGGCAAAGAACCTCAAGTTATTTTAACAATGCCATTACTTGTCGGTACTGACGGAACAGAAAAAATGA
>CAZXDS010000230.1:0-4890 GCA_964639525.1 uncultured Melioribacteraceae bacterium
CCCAAACGGACTAAAGTCCGTTTGGGGAAGTTCGTTTTTAGTCTGTTTCCCCGCGGCTGAAGTCGTGGGTTAGTAAAAATATTACTTTTTAGAATGGACCCATTGTATGTTTTTTTCTTTAATTATTCTTTTCCAAAAATTCTTTTTGAGCAATTGCTTTTTATATACACAAAACCAATTTGTGAATAGTATATACTTAAATATTGAATTTGTTAAGATTTGATTCAATATTTAAAAAATTTTTACTAAAATATTCCGACCTTTTCCCGATTATTAATAAAAGATTTTTTTATACGGTAAAATTATTATGGATGAACAAAAAGGCTCAGGTGTAAATATTCTCTTCGTTGACGATGATGAAAACGTGCTAAGAGTTTTTAAACGGGACTTTGGTAGAGAATATGCTGTAATTACAGCCACAAGCGGATTTCAAGCCCTTGAAATATTGAAAAAAAACAGAGCGTTTCAAATAATAATAACCGATTATAAAATGCCGCAAATGAATGGAATCGAGTTCCTAAAGTCAGCACAAAAAGTTTCACCACACTCAATTAAAATTATTTTAACCGGATATGCGGATTTGCAAATCTGTATTGATGCTGTGAACAAAGGTAATATTTTTAGATTCTTCACAAAGCCTGTTGAACATGTAAAACTATTAAAAGGAATAAAAGAAGCTGTGGTTCAATACAGATTAAATGCATTAACCAAAAGCGATGAATTAAAAAATGACTTTTTAACAATTATTTCTCATGAAATTAGAACGCCGTTAAACTCAATAACAAATTTTTTGCAATTAATAAAAGATGAAATTGGAATTTCAGTTTTCAAAAAAGTTGAAAATGAGTTTGGTATAATTGATAAAAATGCAAAAAGGCTTATTAGAACTATTGAACTAATGGTAAATATATCAGAAGTTATCAGCAATACCATTGAAATTAAAAAACGTAATCTTAATTTAATTAAAGATGCGATTATTCCTGTTTTACAAGAATATTCCACCGCAGCCGAAGAAAAAGGACTTGAAATTGATTTTAGCAGCAGCGAGGATGAATATGAAATTATTATTGATCAATACTGTCTTGACCAAATTCTAAAAAATATTATTGATAATGCAATAAAATTTTCAGAGAAAGGTAAAATTATAATTACGGTTAAAAAAATTGACGGCAGTATATCAATTAGCATTTCAGATAACGGGATTGGTATGAGTGAGGAATTTCAGCAAATTATGTATGAACCGTTTGTGCAAGAACAAAGGGGGTACTCTCGTAAATACGAAGGGAACGGATTAGGATTAACATTGGTAAAGGAATATTGTTTGTTGAATGATATTGAAATTGATATTACAAGCAAAGTGAGCAAAGGTACAACTTTTTCGTTAAAGTTTGGCTAAAAACATCTATGAGTCCACTCTAAAAAGCCCCAAACGGACTAAAGTCCGTTTGGAGAAGTTCGTTTTTAGTCTGTTTCCCCACGACTGAAGTCGTGGGTTAATCAAAATATTACTTTTTAGAATGGACTCATCTATAATACTAAATGCAAATTGTTTTTTCACAGAATCTGAGATCGGATTTTGATTTAATTAAAAATTTACCGCTGTCCTCGCTTAAAAAAGACGGTAATTGCCGTTGCATTTAGAGGCTGTGTGAAAAATGCTAAAACCGTTGTCACAGACCCGTATCGGAAAACGGTTACGCTAATTGCTTGATTTTAAGTCATATTCCCACGATTAAAATCGTGGGTTAATAAAATTTTCGACTTTTAACACAGTCTCTTTATGCAACGGGTAAAAAACAAAAAAACAGTAGCTTTTGCCACATATACAACTTAAGGATTTTTTCAATATTTCTTAAGTTAACAGCATTGCTGCCGATAGTTATGTCTGTTAGCAAGACAGTACGTTTTTGGAAAAGATAAAGATGAAAAGTAAATTGAAAATATCAAGTTTTAATAGTTCAGACAAATTCCATTTTTCGAGAACCGAGTTACGTAATATTTTAGAGATAATTCAGAAAAATAAGTACGTGATTTTTGTTTGGAGTAACGAAAAAGGATGGCCTGTAAAATTTGTTTCGGAAAATGTGAAAAATGTTTTTGGTTATACGGCAAAAGAATTTATTGATAAAGAAATATTATATTCTGATATTATTTATCCAAAGGATTTAGCGGAGTTGCAGGAACAGCAGCGAAGAGCAATTACCGATAATAATCAAGATAGACAAACTATAAAATCTTACAGAATTATTGACAAACATGGTAATCTGCATTATGTGGAAGACCGAACAATAATGGTCAGCGATTCGAAAGGAAAAATTTTATATCTCGAAGGGGTAGTTCAAGATGTTACAAAAAGAATTAAAATTGAAGATGAAATAATTTATAGATATAATTTAGAAAAAGAAGTTGCAAAAATTTCTTCTGTAATTATCCATACAAATTCCAAAGATATTCAAAAAACACTTGCATTTGCTGCCGATCATATTTCTAATTTTCTCTCTTCCGATTATTGCTGTGTGGCTTTAAGAAACCAAAATACTAAGAAACTCACAATTATTTATGAATATTTTGCTAATAATTCAAACCGAATAAACCTTCATTATCATGAGAAAGCAATTAACAAGTTTTCCCATTTATTTACCGATTTAAAGGTTGGAAATGTAAAAATTATTCAAGATATAAATTTACTTAGCAAGGATGCCGTAGAAGAAAGAAAGTTTTTTGATAATTGCAGTGTTAATTCGCTAATTCTCGTTCCAATTATTTTGAAAAAAAGTCTTATAGGATATCTTGGATTTTACTTTATTAGAAAGTATTCGCAGTATTCTAACAAAGATTTTGCAGTACTTAGTTTATTGTCCGGTATTTTGAGTAACGCATATAGTAACTACCTTGTTGCCATTGAACGCAAAAATATTGCGGAAAAAATGAGGCAGTTAAATCAAGCTGTAAACCAAAGTGCCAATGCAATTGTTATCACGGATTTGAAAGGCAATATTGAATATGTTAATCCTAAATTTGAAAAAATAACAGAGTATTCTAAAGAAGAAGTAATTGGGGAGAACCCGCGGATTTTAAAAAGCGGACACACAAAACCGGAAGAGTATATAGAGCTTTGGAACACTATTCTAAATGGCAGAATATGGAAAGGGGAGTTCAAAAATATTGCAAAATCAGGAAGAATTTTTTGGGAAAAAGCAACAATTTCACCAATGAGAAATAATAAAAATGTGATAACTCATTTCCTTGCGATAAAAGAGGATATTACCGAGCAAATTCGAGTACAAAACCAACTTGCACTTTCGCAAAAAATGGAATCTATCGGACAATTGGCTGCCGGAATAGCTCATGAAATTAATACGCCTTTACAATATGTAGGCGATAATATGAATTTCTTAAATGATTCGTATAAAGCTATGCTTGATGTTTTATTCGATTTTAACGCATTTCTTGAAGACGGGAATGAATATAGCAAAGATGAAATTCGGGAGTTTTACCAAAATAAAAAAGAAGAAATGGACCTTGAATTTATTTACGAGGAAGTGCCGCAAGCTATTGAACAAACTATGTCAGGCATTAATCGTGTAACAAAAATAGTGAGAGCAATGAAGGACTTTGCACATCCCGGCACAAAGAAAAAAGCTTACCAAGATTTAAATAAAGGAATTGAAAACACAGTTACAATTTCCAAAAATGAGTGGAAATACGTTGCTGATGTTAAACTGAATCTTGATAAAAATATTTCTGCTGTGTTTTGTTTGTTAGATGAATTGAATCAAGTATTTTTGAACATGATAGTTAATGCAGCACATTCAATTGCCGAGAAAATTGGTGAACATCCGGAACCCGAGTTAAAAGGAGAAATTTATATTGAAACAAAAAAGGAATCTTTGCCCGATGGCGACAACATTATTATAAAATTTTCAGATACCGGGAATGGAATAAAAAAGGAAAATATTACTAAAGTATTTGACCCGTTTTTTACAACTAAGGAAGTAGGGAAGGGAACCGGACAAGGTTTGGCAATAGCACATGATATTATTATTAACAAACATAACGGAAGCATAGCAGTTGAATCAAAAGTCGGGCAAGGGACAACTTTTACTATCAGATTACCAATAGATGAAAAGGTAAAAAAAGCAAAATGAAACTGAATATTTTATTCGTTGATGATGAATCGAATGTTATAAGCGGGCTTAAAAGGATGCTTAGACCTTTAAGAACGGAGTGGAATTTCTTTTTTGCAGAAAGCGGTTTGGATGCCTTGAAAATATTAGAGGAAATAAAAATTGATGTTATTGTTTCCGATATGCAGATGCCGAATATGAACGGGGCTCAATTACTGGAAAAAGTGAAAGATAAATATCCGTCGGTAATCCGATTTATTTTATCGGGGCATAGCAATATGGAATTGGCATTAAAGTCAACAAGAACAGTTCATCAATTTATTGCAAAACCAATTGAAGCCGAACAGTTAAAAGAAAAAATATCACGATCATATAAATTATTTTCACTGCTCGAAAATGAAAATTTGCGAAAAGTAATTAATGGACTTCAAACATTACCTGCAATACCCGAAACATATTTTGAGATTGAACAAGAATTACAGAAAGAAGATTTTTCATTAAAAATGGTTGCCGAAATTATTAATAAAGATAGCGTGATGTCGGCAAAAATACTTCAATTGGTAAATTCGGCTTTTTTCGGTTTGCCCGCTAATCTTACGGAAATTGAATCCGCTGTAAATCTTCTTGGTGCCAATACAATTAAAACTCTTATTTTATATGTTCAGCTGTTCGCTTCGTTTAATATTGATAAAGAGACCAAAAATTTATTAAATGAAATATGGGTGCATAGTCTTAAAGTGGCAAGAAATTCAAAAAAAATAAT
>CAZXDS010000231.1:0-4843 GCA_964639525.1 uncultured Melioribacteraceae bacterium
AACCTCTAGTGTACCAATTGTCACGCCAGTGGCATGGTTGGGTAGCTACGTTCGGAATGGATAAGCGCTGAAAGCATCTAAGTGCGAAGCCAACTTTAAGATGAGGTATCCCTTGTTGATTTAGGTCAACACTAAAGACTCCTTGGAGATGACAAGGTTGATAGGCTGCAAGTGTAAGTACAGTAATGTATTCAGCTGAGCAGTACTAATAAGTCGTGAGGCTTAACCAATTTTTTAATAAAAATTTGAATTTATTCAGATTCACACTCTTTCTTTATTTCGACTTATTGTTTTGAATTTAATCCATAACATTTATTATGGTAAAGTTTTCTGGTGATTATAGCTGGGGAGTTACACCTCTTTCCATTCCGAACAGAGCAGTTAAGACCCCATACGCCGATGGTACTACTTTGGCAACTTTGTGGGAGAGTAGGTAGTCGCCAGAATTTATTTTTAAGCCTCATTGAATTTTCAATGAGGCTTTTTTATTGCGCATTATTTGAATGTAAGAGTAAGAGAATGTATAATATAATTTGTTTCTGAATTATACGTTCATTTTAGAGTTTCGCATTAAAAGTAGATATATAAGGAATGAAATTGTAAAACCAACGAACCATGCATAATTATAAAGAAACCTGACTTGCGGAATTATCAAACCGATTAAGGCTACAAATGCTCCTACAAAAAGTGATATTATCCCTTTCAGATTAAAACCTTTTTTATATTCATAAATTCCGTTTCTTATATATAAGTCTTTTACTTTCAAATTTTGTTTTCTTATAATGAAATAATCGCAAATTAATATTCCTGCTATAGGTCCTAAAAAACTTGAATAACCAATTAACCATCCGAAAATATATGCACTAAAATCGGAAAGCAATTTCCATGGCATCATTGCAATACCTATAACGGCAGTAATTAATCCACCTCTAACAAAATTTATTTTCTTCGGAAACAGATTTGCAAAATCGTTTGCAGGCGATACAACATTTGCCGCAATATTTGTTGTTAGTGTGGCAATAATTAAAGAAACTAAAGCAATGAAAATAACAATAGGACTTTCAAATTTTGAGAGTAGTACAACCGGATTCCAAATTGCTTCACCAAAAATAACAACTGTTGCAGATGTTACAGCAATTCCTATAAATGAAAAGAATGCCATTGTAGGTGGTAAGCCTATTGCCTGACCAAGTATTTGAGCTTTTTGACTTTTAGCATATCTTGTAAAATCAGGGATGTTTAAGGAAATTGTTGCCCAATAACCTACCATTCCTGTTAAGGATGGAACAAAGAATTTCCAAAAATCCAAAGATGTTTTAAACTTACTCGGCTGGTTCAAAATAGGACCGAAGCCGCCTCCGTTAATGTATGCCCAAATTAGCAAACCCAAAGCTGTTAAAAGTAAAAACGGAGCAGCAAAAGATTCAAGCCATTTTATTGATTCTGTCCCTTTCACAATAAAGTAAACATTCATTCCCCAGAAAATCATAAATCCAATAGCTGGTCCCCATGAAAAGAAAGCCCATTGCGGGAGTAATAAAATAATAAGAGAATTAAATGCCTGACCGCCAATCCACGTTTGAATTCCAAACCAACCGCATGCAACTACAGCTCTTAACAAAGCCGGAACATTAGAACCAAGTGTTCCGAATGAAGCTCTTGCAAGAATTGGAAACGGAATTCCGTACTTTGTTCCGGCGTGTGCATTGAGTACCATCGGAACTAACACAATTACATTGCCCAAAGTAATTGTAAGCAAAGCCTGCCACCAATTCATTCCGCCGGCAATTAATCCGCTTGATAGAAGATAAGTCGGAATACAAACACTCATCCCAACCCACAGAGCTGCAAAGTTGTATGTGCCCCAAGTTCTTTCGCTAACCTTTGTTGCGGCAAGGTCTTCATTAATTAGTGCAGTTTCGCCTATATTTGATAAATCTGTTTCTATTAGTTCGGAATTAAGGAAGGAATTCATAATTATCCTATAATTGTGAATGGAAATAACGTACAGTTGTAGAAACGTGATACCTGACTGCCGTTAGGCATGTTAGTTATCACATTTCTACGACTAAAAACACAAAATAATTACTGCCAAGCAGTTCCGTAAGCATCACGTTTAATGAATTTGCCTCTTCCGGCTTTTCCGAAAAATTCATTATCTTTTACAATTATTTCCCCGCGAGAAAGAACGGTTTCAGCATTCCCTTTTATTTTTCGTCCCTCATACATTGAGTAGTCAGCACACATGTGGTGATTGTGTACTGAAAGTGTGTGCTCTTTTTCAGGGTCCCAGATAACAATATCAGCATCGGCTCCGGGAACAATTGCGCCTTTTCGCGGATACATTCCGAACATTTTTGCAGGATTTGTAGAACAAAGCTCAACCCATCGGTTTAACGAAATTCGTCCTTCTCCAACACCGCCGCTGTATAAAAGTTGTACTCTATGCTCTATTCCGGGACCTCCGTTCGGTATTTTTGTAAAGTCCCCGATTCCAAGTTCTTTCTGTTCTTTAAAACAGAACGGACAATGATCAGTAGAGACAATTTGAAGTGAGTTATTCTTTAGACCCGCCCACAGTTTATCCTGATGCCATTTTTCTCTTAATGGCGGAGTAAACACAACCTTTGCATCTTCAAAACCCGGTTTGTTCATATCGTCATCAATTGATAAAAAAAGATATTGCGGGCAAGTTTCACCGTAAATTGGTAAACCTTTTCCTCGAGCTTCCGCAATTTTTTCCAAAGCATCGTTTGACGATACGTGAACAATATAAATTGGTGCACCAGCCATTTCGGCAAGAGCAATTGACCTGTTCACAGCTTCACCCTCTGCAGTAGTAGGGCGACTCAAAGCGTGATAAATCGGTGCGGTTTTTCCGGCAGCGAGAGTCTGTTGCACAATAACATCAATCACACTACCGTTTTCTGCATGCATGCAAACCAACGCCCCTGTTTTGGAAGTATGCTGCAACGCTTTAAAAATTGTTGCATCGTCCGACATCAAAACACCGGGATAAGCCATAAATAATTTGAAACTTGTAATACCTTCATTTACCATATCGCTCATATCTTCTATATCGGCATCAGGTAAATCGGTAACAATCATGTGCAGACCGTAGTCGGTTGTAGCTTTACCTTCCGCTTTTGCCCACCAAGTGTCGAGAGCTTCCCGCATTTTATGTCCTTTGGTTTGTATTGCAAAATCTACTATTGAAGTTGTACCGCCGAAAGCTGCTGCTCGTGTTCCATTTTCAAAATCATCACACGAAACCGTTCCGCCGAACGGCATATCAAGGTGAGTGTGTGCATCAATTCCGCCGGGAATTACATATTTGCCTTCAGCATCAATAATTGTATCGGCAACAATATTTAAATTTTTTCCGATTGTTGTGATTTGTTCATTCTCAATATAAATGTCCGCAAAATAATCTTGTTCCGCAGTGATAATCCTTCCGTTCTTAATTAATGTTGACATGTTCTTTCCCCTTTAATTTTTATTTTTCTTTGTTTGATTCTGCATTTTACTTTTTAACAAAGTTACTAATAATGAAAGTAAACATCAAAAGAATACTCCCTTGGACAACCTCATCTAAATTCCTTGTAACTGTTAATTTACAGGGCACAAAATAATTAAAATTTCCTTCCTTTATAGCAAGTCTCAAATGTAAAAGGTTTAAATCACATCATTTTTTTGATAAAAAATTATTCGCTTTTCAAACAATTGTTTTAACTCAAATACAAAACCCAAAGTCATAGCAAAACACCCATATCCCAAGTTGGTGTCGGGATTTTTCGACTTACTTGTTATTAGCTTTTGATACCGGCACGAATATAATATTTTGGCAACAAATCCCCAAACTAGAAAGTCTTAATAAAAGATAGTTAAAAATTGTTTTAATATTTGTATTACTTTTCCAAGGTTTACTTTATTGTTGCAATTGTTTTTGCTTGCTTGTTGAATACCGGTTATAGTTTTTTCCCTATTCGTTCAATTGTATTCCAATTCGAGTGGTGATTCCCTTAGCGAAATATTTTTGCAAGTCGTTCATTGCCTTTGGAGTTTTTGATGCCGAAAGGTCCAAAACACTTAATATTGTTTTCTCGTTTTTTCCGATTATTTCGTATGAGCCATCCAAACTTTTATAAGGCGGCTCTAATTTGGTGTTACTATCTTTCTGTAAAAATGAAACATATAATCGAATATCTTTGGCAAGTTTAACATCTTTGAATGGATTGTTACTCAACAATTCAAATATCATTTCAGATTTTCTAACTATTGTCGGAATGGAAAATCCAAACGATTTTTCCAAATGTTCTGAAATTTTCTTTTCAAGGTTCGATATATTTTCATCGATTGTTTCAAAGATAATGTTGCCCGAATTTAAAAGAGTTACCACATTTTCGAGTTCCAACTTTTTCAATTCTTTTTTTAAGTCAGCCATTGGAACTTTATGATGTCCGCCAACATTAATTCCACGCAAAAAAGCAACATATTTTTTTCTAATTTCCATACAATTTATTATAACTTGAAATTTTACAAATTTCTTTCGTTCATGGTAGTTCAAGAATTTTATTCAAAAAAAAGTCAAATTCCAACAACTATCCACTATTAAGTGCTGGCTTTTTTTTGAATATTTTAAAATATTTACTATTCTTTAATTTCCTAGCGCACTAAAGTGCAAATCAGAACTTAGAGATTAGAATTTAGAAAGTGGAATATTTTACAAATGTTTTGTCTTACTAATTTCTAATTTTTGAGTTAATCTTGAAATATTTTTTATTATTAAAATTTCTTAACAAAAAAAACAATGATTTATGTTTTAATACTATAGATTGAGTGT
>CAZXDS010000232.1:0-4731 GCA_964639525.1 uncultured Melioribacteraceae bacterium
AAGCTTTTCAAAAATAGTAATAATAATTCTTACAATCAAATTATTGAATTACAGTTCAAACCTATCACACGACAGTTAGAGAAGATAATGCATACGCAACTTGAAGGAATTTGAATTCTCATTATTTTGAATTGGAAATTATGTTAAACTTAGGTGCTATTTTACCGATAATATTACAGATAAAAAATTTACATTAATAGTCTCTGTTCATAGAATTTTTAAATAAATGAAAGTGCACAAAGGAAACTAGCTCAATTACATATAACATATTTTATTAAATAGCGATAAAAAAGAAAAACCCATGATTATGAATAGAGATAATGCGGATGTTTATGAAATGCTGATAGAAAATTCTATTGATGGAATTTATATAATTCAAAATAGAAAATTGAAATTTGTAAACAAAGCATTTGCAGAAATGTTAAACTATAAAATCCCGGAACTTATTGATATAGATTTTACCGAGATAATATCTGAAAAGTCAAAAAAAATTGTTGAAGAAAGATATGAAGCGAGGCTGAGGGGCGATAAGATACCATCTGAGTACGAGTTTTACTTGTTAAAAAAAGATAAGAAGACAGAAGTTCTAGTTAACATGCGCGTAAGTATAATTGAGTACCATAAAGCTCCGGCAACAGTGGGCATTGTTAAGGACATTACAAGGCAAAGAAATATCCAAAATGTTCTTGAAGAAAAAGAGCGTGAATTAAATAGTGTAATTAGTGCTATTCCATATGCATTGTGGAGCAGCAAAATAAACAAGAATAACGTTGAAGACCATTTCTTTTATTCTCCGGTAATTTATGATATAACAGGAATCGAAAATTCTGAATTTATAAATCAAACTGTAAAGTATTGGGAAATTCTTCACCCTGATGATATTGGTAGAATCCAAGAAATTTACAAAGCCTCTTTATTAAGCTGTTCAAATTTTAAGCAGGAATACAGAATCATTCATAAAGACGGTTCTACAAAATGGGTGCGGGAAAATATTCGTTTTATAAAAGAAGACACTGGTGTTACAAGTATTTACGGTATTATCACTGATATTACGGAGGGAAAGCGATCCGGGATAATTCAGGACGCGGTTTATAATATTTCCGAAGCGGTTAATTTGTCTGATAATCTCAATGACTTATTTAAAAAGATACATTCAATTATTAAAACATTAATGCCCGTTAAAAATTTTTATATTGCTCTACATAACAAAGAAAAAAACGAAGTCTCTTTTCCGTTTTTTATTGACGAATTTGATGAAAGACCGGAACCAAAGCCTTTTGGCAAAGGACTTACGGAATATGTGATTACAACAGGTAAAGCAATTCTTGTTGACAAGAAAAAGGATTTGGAGTTGCGTGCTTCAGGTGATGTTGAATTAATTGGCGAACCGCAAGCAATATGGCTTGGAATAGCATTAAAAATTAAAGGCGAAACAATAGGTGCTTTGGTACTTCAGGATTATGAGGATGAAAATGCTTATGGTGACGCGGAAAAACATATTTTGGTGTTTGTTTCGGAGCAGATTGCTTTTGCAATAGATAGAGTTAGAACAAGAGAGGCATTGAAGCAATCAGAATATGAATACCGGGCAATTTTTGATAACGCACACGATGCTATTATTGTTTTTAAACCTGCTGATGAAGTGATTGTTGCTGCAAATAGAAGTGCAGGTGAACTTTATGGCTTGGGGTTAAATGATTTAATTGGCAAATCATTGAGAGAATTTACAATTGATGTAAAAAAAGGGACGGATAAAATTAATAAAACTCTTCTTAAAGGTGAGATGAGAAATGTTGAAACCAAACAAAAACGAAGTGATGGCAGCATTGTGGATATTGAACATAATGCATCAGTAATAAAATATCGAGGCGAGGATGTTATTCTATCAATGAATAGGGATATTTCCGAAAGGAAAAGGAGTGAAGAAGAAATTCAAAGACACGTTAAAGCACTTCAAATTAATGAGAAGAAATTAAAAGAATCGGAGCACAATTTAAAAGAATCCAATAAACAAAAAGATATGTTTTTCTCAATTATTGCACATGATTTACGAAGTCCTTTTACGTCTTTGCTTGGATTTACTCAGTTTATGGTGCATGAGGCTGATACACTTACAAAAGAAGAGTTTAGAGAATTTTCGGCGAGCATAGATAAAACTGCAAGAAACGTATATAACCTACTGGAAAATCTTTTACAGTGGGCGAGAATGAAAACCGGTAAAATGGAATTCGCACCAAGTAAAACTAATCTTTATGAAATTATAACAGATATTATAGACTTATATCAGCCGAATGCATTTAAAAAGAAAATAAAATTGCTGCATGAATGCGGAACTAAAAAGTATGTGTTGGCTGATACTAATATGCTAAGCACAGTTTTTAGAAATTTAGTATCCAATGCAATTAAATTTACTCGGGAAAATGGAACTATTAAAATCACAACCAAAGAAAAAAATAATTTTATTGAAGTAGCAATACAGGATAATGGAGTAGGGATTCCTAAGGAAAATTTAAAAAAATTATTTAAGATTGATGAGAACATATCAACGGTTGGTACAAATCAGGAACGTGGTACCGGACTCGGCTTAGTTTTGTGCAAAGAGTTTGTTGAAAAAAATGGTGGTGAAATCAAAGTTGAAAGTCATGATAAAAAGGGGAGTAGCTTTATATTCACAATTCCACTTGCTGAGCAATAACAATAATTCAAAATATTATTATAAATATTTAAATATTAGTATTACTGAAGTATCTGTATAGCTTAACTACGTCTATTGTAACCAGCAGCAAATATATTATTAAAAACCAATAAGAAGCACTACTCAATTTATCCGTACCATTAATATTTGCTTTAATCATTAATTGGAAAATTGCAATCAATAAAAAATTCGTATAAGCTATCAACTTTAGTAGTGCTCCGGAAATAGTCCGTAAGCTATCCATTTTTCTTTTCTCGGAAAGCCAAAAATTTTTATAAGGTAAGTTAATAAGTGAATTTGGTATTTTGTGTAGATATTTACTGAGTAAGAAAAAAACAGATGATAAAGTCAAAATAATTACAATTTGAAAAATCATTACAGTTGTCTTATTCCCGTATGAATCGGCATTTCCCGAGCTATTAAAATGAACCGCAACTTTCTGCGTCAAATAAGAATAATAATAAGCAACTTGAATAATTGCAAGTAAAATTGTAATTAACAAAAATATTTTTGGATTTAATTTTCTGTGCATACAAACTTATATTACTTAGAATATAAAGACTCTGATTTTATTAGTTCTGAACTATTTGAAATTACTTTTGCAAATTCAAATCTCGGTCTTAAAGAATATGAACCGACTTCTCCATTTTTATTAATTGCAATAAATGCAAGTTGGAATTTATGTCTGTTTGATGTTTTTCTATTAATCCGTTCAATCGCATATTTACATGCTTCAAACGGAGAATAACCATCACGCATTTTTTCTACAATTAAAAAACTACCGGCCGATTTTATTGCTTCTTCTCCAAGTCCCGTAGAACAAGCCGCGCCAACTTCATTATCAACAAAAAGTCCGGCTCCTATTATTGGAGAGTCGCCAATTCGTCCCGGTAACTTAAAAGCCCAACCACTTGTTGAAACGCCGCCGGATATGTTACCCATTTTATCAATAGCTAATAAGCCAATTGTATCGTGGTTTAAATGCGGACTTATTAACTCAGCTTTTCCCCTTTTCCATTTTAACCATTTCTCTTTTGCAATATCAGTTAAAAGATTTTTTTCTTCAAAACCCTTTGATTTTGCAAATTCCAATGCTCCGGCACCTGCCAACAAAATGTGCTTGGTTTTTTCCATAACCATTCGAGCAACAGAAATGGGAGTAATAATATTTTGCAAATATGCAACAGCACCGGCATTTCCCTTCCAATCCATAATTGATGCATCTAAAGTTACATTTCCATCTGCATCGGGATATCCGCCAAGTCCGACAGAAGTAATACTCGGATCTTTTTCAACTACATTAATTCCTTTTTCAACAGT
The DNA here is from genome assembly GCA_964639525.1 of uncultured Melioribacteraceae bacterium. GTDB lineage: Bacteria > Bacteroidota > Ignavibacteria > Ignavibacteriales > Melioribacteraceae > CAZXDS01. The sequence goes on from CAZXDS010000232.1 coordinate 4,016, forward strand.
TTCTAAAGATGTGCTTCCGGATTTTAGTAATTCCATCGCGGTTTTTCCTGCTGTTAAACCATGAGACCATGTAGATATAACAATTGGTTTTGTTGTTGAACTAACAGCGGGACTAAATATTTTTGCTGAAGCAGAAACGTTTTTTGTTAGTAATGCCGAACCGATAATACCGGTATTGATAATAAATTTTTTTCTGTTCATAAGTATCACTTTCTTAAAAATAAAACTATAATTAAAATAAATCAGAGTTCAATTGCATCACACAAATGTGTTATAAAATTTGAAAATTATCAGGGAAACCAAATTTCAGTGATGCTAAAACACAATTTTAATACATTTATCAAGTTTCAATGATTGATAAATAAAATCTCGCTGCTCCTGCGATTCTACAAATACCTTTAAATTTAAACTATAATAATTTCCCTTTTTGCTAATGTTTGAAGGCGAAAGATCGGCTTCTAATCTTTCAATAATATCGTCAATTGTGCCTAACATCATTTCCAAATTTTCACCAATTATTTTGTATTTCCACTCACACGGATAATCAATTAGAAGTTTTTCGCTTTTTTCTTTATTCAATATTTGTAACCGATATTTTTTAATTTTTCTTAAATAAGAAATATACAATAATGCGGGGATAATCGAAATTTATATATCGTACAACAGCGATTCAGAGTCAAATAATACAGTTTTCAATATTAAATTGTTGTTGTAGA
>CAZXDS010000233.1:0-4731 GCA_964639525.1 uncultured Melioribacteraceae bacterium
TGCCGATACTAATATTTTTTCTCCGTTAGGTAAAAATGAAAAAATTGAAGTGAAGAATAAATACAATATTCCAATCGACAAAAAAGTTGTGATTTACTTTGGTTCGTATAATTCCGGTATGAATGATATTGAAATACTAGGCGATGCACTTGTAAGTTTATGTGAACAAAATAATAATTTCCATTTTATTTCCATCGGTTCCGGTAATCAGAAAGAAGAATTTATTAATAAAATAAAGAACAAAATTTCATTTACTCATTTTGATTCACTTGATTCTACCAAAGTTGCGGAATTAGTGGCTGCTTCTGATTTAAGTTTAATTCCACGAAAACCGATTGAAACAGATACCGGAGGCAACATACCTGTTAAATGTTTTGAAAGCTGGGCGTGTGGAGTTCCCGTTCTGTTATCTACAATTGAAAATACTGAAATCAGCAGAATTTTTGATGAATGCGGCAGTGGAAAAAGAATTTCTCCGGCAGATAGTAATTTATTCATGAACGAGATACTTAATTTGTTTGGCAGAGATGACTTAAATGATTTGGGTAAAAAGGGAAGTGAATTTGTTAAAATTAATTTTGATAGAAAAATTCAAGCGGAAAAAATTTCTATTCACCTTTCAAAATTATAACTTTTTTACATTGCATTGTGGAAAGCATATTAATATCTGATTTTTGTAATAAAATCCAAAAATGTTCATTACTACTGAACATATTCTATATAAATTTGTTAATTGGTAATTGACAAAATTCATAATTATTGCTATTTTTGATTATGTATTTTCAGCGTTACATAGAGTCCAAACTTTTATTACAAGTAAAACGGCAAGAAATAGTAGTTTTAACTGGAATGCGGCGTACCGGCAAAACAACTTTATTAAAAAGATTATACGAAAGTATTGAAACTGAAAATAAAGTTTTTCTTGATTTGCAGAACATCTTGGAGCAGAAAATATTTGATGAAATTGATTTTAATAATATTCTGAAAAATCTAAAATCGTATAAAATAACCACCGATGAAAAATTGTTTCTTTTTATTGATGAAATTCAGTTTATGCCGCAAGTTATAAATTCAATTAAATATCTTTATGACCATTATAACATTAAATTTTTTATTACCGGTTCAAGTAGTTTTTACTTAAAAAATCTATTCCCCGAATCACTTGCCGGAAGAAAAATTGTTTTTGAATTGTTTCCCCTTACGTTTAATGAATTTCTTACCTTTAAAGATTTTGAAATTGAAATTGCCGATGACTTTCAGAAAAAAACGGAATCTAAAAATATTGTTGAGTACGAACGCGTTTCAAAATATTACGGTGAATATTTAGAATACGGCGGTTTTCCGCAAGTAGTTCTTGAAAATAGTACAGAGCAAAAGGAGCTGATTCTAAAAGATATTTTTAATTCCTATTTTCAAATTGATATTCTTACATTATCAGATTTTAGGAAAGTTGATGCGTTAAAAAAAATTATTTTTCTTTTAATGGAGCGGGTCGGTTCAAAATTAGATGTTACAAAATTGGCATCATTAACCGGTGTGAGCAGAAATTCAATTTATTCATACATCAATTTATTGGAAGGCTCGTATTTTATTTATCTAATTACACCGTTTACAAATAATCGTGATAGGGAAGTAAGCGGAACTAAAAAAGTTTATTTGTGTGATACCGGAATTTTAAATCTGCTATCGAAAGTATCAAGTGGAAGTCTGCTTGAAAATTCGGTTTTTATGAACTTAAAAAAGTACGGTGAAGTCAATTATTTCCAAAAACATTCGGGACATGAAATTGATTTTATATTAAATAAATCAGTTGCATTTGAAGTAAAAACAAGCGGTGATACAAAGGATATAGGAAAATTGAAAAGATTGGCGAACCAATTAAATATTGATGAATATTATTTAATTTCACAAAATTATTTGAATGATGAAAAGGCAATTGCCGCTTATCAAATTTGAAAATTAGAGGACTATGAAATGACTATTACACTTATCGGAACCGGCATAGTTGGGCTTGCAGCCGGGATTAAACTGCTTGAAAAATATCCGGATGTAAAAATTCAATTTATTGAAAAAGAAAGTGATGTTGCCAAGCACCAAACCGGGAATAACAGCGGAGTAATTCATTCGGGAATTTACTACAAGCCGGGCAGCCTTAAAGCTGTTAACTGCCGTCGCGGTTACAAATATCTTCTTGAGTTTTGCGAAAAACACAATATCGAATATAATCTTATCGGGAAAATAATAGTCGCTACGCGGGAAGATGAATTACCTAATCTTGAACAGCTTTATACTCGCGGAATAGAAAACGGACTGAAACAAATTACCAAAATATCGGCTGAAGAAATTAAGGATATTGAGCCGGGCGTTAACGGAATTGCCGGAATAAAAGTACCTGATACAGGAATTATTGACTACAAGGAAGTATCACAAAAAATGAAAGAACTGCTCGAAAATGCAGGTGCGGTATTTCATTTTAACGAGGAAGTTACTTCAATTACCGAAAGGGAAAATGAAATTGTTATCGGTACAAAAAACAATAATTTTGTTTCCGATTTTGCGGTCAGCTGTGCAGGATTGCAATCGGATAGAATTGCAAAAATGACCGATAAGAATGTTAATTTTAGAATAATTCCTTTCCGCGGCGAGTATTACAAACTTTCGGAAAACAAAGAAGATATTGTAAAAACTCTTATTTATCCTGTGCCTGACCCGGCTTTTCCATTTTTGGGTGTACATTTTACGCCGATGATAAACGGCGGAATTGAAGCGGGACCAAACGCTGTGTTTGCATTTAAACGTGAAGGATACACGAAAACATCGTTTAGTATTTCCGACACGCTGGAAAGTTTTTCTTGGCCGGGTTTTAGAAAAGTTGCGGCAAAATATTGGCGAATCGGTGCCGGAGAGTTCTATCGTTCATTCAGTAAAAAAGCATTTACAAAAGCACTGCAGCGGCTTATTCCCGAAATTACTGAAACCGATCTTGTTCCTGGCGGTGCCGGCATACGAGCACAGGCGTGTGATAAAACAGGCGGACTGTTGGATGACTTTTATTTTATAGAGCATAAAAGAATTTTGCATGTTTGCAATGCTCCTTCGCCGGCGGCAACTTCTTCGCTTTCGATTGGAGAATATATTACTGAAAAATTATCTGCTCAATTTAAATAACTTTGTGTAACTCCGTGTCTTCTTTGTGTAACTTTGTGGCATAACTTTTTAGTTGTTACACAAAGTTTCACAAAGGAAAAGATAAGTTTCACAAAGAAAACTATAAAATCTTTTTGAATTTGCTATTTATTTAGTATTAAGAAAGAGTTAACTTCAAATTTAAATTTTTGAGGATTTTGTGGACAAACGAATTGAACGGCTGATACTTTTTTCAGTCGATTTTTTTATGATAAATTTTGCGTTGCTTCTCTATTTTTATTTAAGAGTTGAAACGGGTTGGTTTGAACTTATCAGTAAGCCTGCAATTTATTTTGCCATGTTCGGGCTATATATATATTGGACAGTGCTATTTTTTATAGTTGGAATGTATCGCACTTGGTTTGCTTCTTCTCGTTTTGATGAAATATCACTTTTGTTCAAATCATCTTTTGTAGGAATATTTGTTTTATTTGTTATGATATTATATGATGATTCTCTTCACCACGCTTCATCAAATAATCGAATTCTTATATTTATGTATTGGGCAATGTTCCTTGCACTTGTTGGTGGCGGAAGGTTATTTGTTCGTGGTCTTCAAAGGCGTTTATTGATTAAAGGCGTTGGCAGACGAAATGCTTTGCTTGTCGGTTTTAATCCGGTCGCTTTTAAAATTCACAATTCAATTATTAAATTCAGGGCTTTGGGAATAGATGTTTCTGCATATGCTGCAGTAAAAGCAGAAAATATTGACAAGGAATATAACGGTGTAAAAGTTGTTGGAACAACAAAAGAAATTGCATCAATTATTGACAAATTTCAAATACGAAATATCATAATCGCATTAGAAAAACACGAAGATAATATTGTTATGGATGTAATATCGGAATGCACCGGTAAAGATGTATCAATAAAAATTGTACCCGATTTATATTATATGATAAGCGGACAAGCCCGTACATCGCAGATTTACGGATTTCCGCTAATTGATATTATGCCTCAATTAATGCCTGAATGGGAAAAGAAGGCTAAACGATTGATGGATATTATTGTATCGTTGCTGATATTAATTATTTCATCACCTGCGATAATTATTACTGCCATTGCGATTAAATTGGATAGCAAAGGAGCGATTTTTTATAAACAGGAAAGAATCGGGTTAAAAGAGAAACCGTTTAATGTTTATAAGTTTAGGTCTATGGTTAGTGATGCCGAGAAAAAATCAGGGCCTGTGTGGTCAGCAAAAAATGATCCGAGGATTACACGAGTTGGCAGAATAATAAGAAAAATTCGTATCGATGAAGTTCCGCAAATGTTTAATGTTCTGAACGGCGAAATGAGTCTTGTTGGTCCGCGACCGGAAAGAAAATATTTTATTGATAAACTATCGAAAGAAATTCCGCTTTATAAAAGAAGATTAAAAGTAAGACCCGGTGTTACGGGTTGGGCACAAGTAAAACATAAATACGATGAGACAATTGAAGATGTAAGAACTAAATTGAATTACGATTTATTCTACATCGAAAACATTTCTATCAGAATGGATTTTAAAATTCTTTTTAGAACGATTTTTGTAGTTTTGTTTGG
>CAZXDS010000234.1:0-4650 GCA_964639525.1 uncultured Melioribacteraceae bacterium
TTTTTTTCGAGGTGGTTTTCTTTTAAGTATAATAATTTTAGATAATATTAAATTAATTGATTATCGGGAAAATATAATTGGATTAAAAAATAAATATTATGCAAAATGTGTAACGCATTTTGCGTAATATAATAATAATGTGTAAATATTAAATCTTATCTGTAATAAAAAATTAGAAGGTAAAAATGGAAAATTCAAAAAGTTCAAGTTTATTTGAAGAAGCAAAAAAATATATTCCCGGAGGTGTTAATTCTCCCGTGCGGGCATTTAAGTCGGTTGGCGGCAATCCTTTGTTTATTGAAAGAGGAAGCGGATCAAAAATTTATGACGCTGACGGCAATGAATTTATTGAATATATCGGAAGCTGGGGACCGCATCTTTTCGGTCATAATCCTTCGTTCATAATAGAAGCATTGGAAAAAAGTTTAAAAAACGGAACAAGTTTTGGTGCTCCGACCGAAGCGGAAATTAAAATGGCAAAAATTATTACCGAATTAGTGCCGGCTGTTCAAAAGGTTAGAATGGTAAACAGCGGAACGGAAGCAACAATGAGTGCCATACGACTTGCACGAGGATTTACAAAGCGGGATAAATTTATAAAATTTGAAGGTTGTTATCACGGACACGCCGATTACTTTTTAATTAAAGCAGGTTCAGGGGCTTTAACTTTCGGTGTGCCTACAAGTCCCGGCGTAACCGAAGGAAATGCCGCCGATACGCTTGTTGCCGATTACAATAATATTGATTCTGTTAAAAAATTAGTGCAAGAAAACAAAAATGAAATTGCAGCGATTATTATTGAACCGATTGCAGGTAATATGGGAGTAATTCCTGCGGACAAAAATTTTCTGCTTGAATTACGTGAACTTTGCAGTAACGAAAACATCGTTTTAATATTTGACGAAGTTATGAGCGGTTTTCGTGTGGCAAAAGGCGGAGCGGCTGAAGTTTACGATATTCAGCCGGACTTGACTACGTTTGGGAAAATTATCGGTGGTGGATTGCCTGTCGGGGCATTTGGAGGCAGAGCTGATATTATGGAAATAGTTGCTCCGGTAGGACCGGTTTATCAAGCCGGAACATTAAGTGGTAACCCGCTTGCAATGAATGCCGGTTTAGCGGCACTTACTCAAATTAAAGAGCATCCTGAAACCTATGATTTGCTCGAAGAAAAAAGTGCTTATCTCGAAAACGGATTTAAAGAAAATCTTAAAAAATTGAATAAAAACTTTGCGATGAACCGAATCGGTTCAATGAGTTGTATGTTTTTGACAGAAGAGAAAGTTATTGATTTCAAATCGGCAATGACATCAGATGCACAGCTTTACGGAAAATATTTTCATTCGATGCTTGAAAAAGGAATTTACTTGGCACCATCGCAATTTGAGGCTGTGTTTGTTTCTACGGCTCATTCTACACATGATTTGGATAAAACAATAGAGGCACATTATCTTTCGTTGAAAGAAAATATTTAAACTAACCGCAGAGACGCGAAGGCGCAAAGGAAAGCGTTTTAGCTTGTATTATTCTTTGCCTCTCAGCGTCTTTGCGGTTTAAATACAATAGGTAAATAACTTTTTTGCTTATTAAAAATAAAACAGATAATTTTATTTACTGTAAAAAAAGAAATTGTTTAGAGTATAAAAAATAAGAAGGACAATATGAAAATTCACGAATATCAAGCAAAAGAAATTTTGCGCAAATTTAATGTTGCGGTTCCAATGGGAAAAGTTGCATATTCCGTTGATGAAGCAGTACAGGCAGCAAAAGCAATTCCGGGAAAAGTCAAAGTTGTAAAGGCACAAATTCACGCCGGCGGAAGAGGAAAAGGCGGCGGAGTAAAAGTTGCCAAAGGAATTCCGGAAGTGCGGAAATTTGCAAAGCAGATTCTTGGAATGACTCTCGTAACTCACCAAACCGGACCGGAAGGAAGGTTAGTAAAGAGATTGTTGGTTGAAGAAGGCGCAGATATCGACAGAGAGCTTTATGTCGGCATCACTCTCGACCGGGCACAATCAAAAAATGTGTTTATGGTTTCAACCGAAGGCGGAATGGAAATTGAAAAAGTTGCTGCCGAAACACCTGAAAAAATTATTAAAGAAACCGTTGATCCGGCAATAGGTTTACAGCCTTATCAAGCACGTAAACTTGCTTTTGCACTTGGTTTGGAAGGAGCACAATTTAAAAACGGTGTTAAATTTTTAATGGCTCTTTATAATGCTTATATTGGAACGGATGCTTCAATTGCAGAAATAAATCCGCTTGTTGTTACTAAGCAAGGCGAAGTTATTGCGTTAGATGCTAAAATGAATTTTGATGATAACTCGATGTTTCGACACAAAGACATTAGAGAATTAAGAGATTTAGACGAAGAAGAACCTTTAGAAATAGAGGCTTCAAAATTTGATTTGAATTACATTAAACTTGATGGAAACGTCGGCTGTATGGTTAATGGTGCCGGACTTGCAATGGCAACAATGGATATTATTAAACTTGCCGGCGGCGAACCTGCAAACTTCTTGGATGTTGGCGGCGGAGCAAACAAAGAAACTGTAAAAAACGGTTTCAAAATTATTTTATCCGACCCGAATGTTAAAGCAATTTTAATTAATATTTTCGGAGGTATTGTTCGCTGCGACAGAGTTGCTCAAGGTGTTATTGATGCTGTAAGTGAAATTAATGTTACAATTCCCATTGTTGTAAGATTGGAAGGAACAAACGCCGAAGAAGCGGCGGTTTTATTGGAAAAATCCGACTTAAGTTTTGAAGTTGCCGCTAATTTAAAAGATGCAGCGGAAAAAGTTACGGCAGTATTAAAATAAATTCAGAAATTTTGAATTGTTTAAAACAAAAAACCCGGCATTTGTCGGGTTTTTCTTTTATAAGAAAACTAATCCAATTTTTGATTAATTGGAATTTTAAAAGCAAAAGTAGAACCAAAACCTTTTTTACTTTTTATCCAAACTTTTCCATTGTGCTTTTCAACAAATTTTCTAACAATCCATAATCCGAGTCCCGTACTGCTTTCACCGCCGGTTGGTAAATTGCTTAACCTGACTTCTTTTCCAAAAGCTTTTTTGGCATCAGCAGCAGTAAGTCCGGGCCCATTATCCTTAACTTCAAGAATAACAAAATTTTTTTCAATTGAAGAAACAACTTCAACTTTACAATTACTGGTTGTAAATTTAATTGCATTGTTAATAAGGTTTTCTATAACTTCCTCAATTTTTTCCTTGTCAAAAGAAAGAGGAGGAATAGTATTATCAAGTTTTACTGTAAGTGTGATTTTTTTGTCCAATGCAACTTTTGTGTATCGGTCAACAATTTCTTGAACAATAGTATTAAAATCATTGGCAGTTAATTTCAGTTCAAATAATCCTTTGGAATTTTTTACAGAGTCTACAACATCATCAACAATTTTAACTATTTTATTAGAGATGTTTATTAAAGCCATGTGTATTTCTTGTTGTTCTTGGGCTGTAAGATCAAATGATTCCAAGAGTCCTACTAAATTTGTTATTGTACCGGCAGGATTTTTAATATCGTGAGCAGCAATTTTAATTAAATCTTCTTTTTCTACGTGTAATTCTTCTAATTTTTCAATAGTTTGGATTAGATGTTTTCTTTGGCTTTTAAGTTCTGAAATAATTTTGCTGAGTTCGTCTGTTTTGATTTCTAGGGCATTAATTTTTGTAATCATTGCTTCGATTTGATGCAACATTTTATCGTTTTCACTAGATAATTTTTGAAATTTATCCGAGAGCACTGGTTTTTTCTTAAAAATCATATTGACTTATTTTATGTTGGGAAAATATTTTATTCATTTACTATTTAACTTAATAAATTAAAATGTTAAAAACAGCTATAATTGTTTCCTTTTATAACAAGTTAAAGTATCTTCGTTTTATACTTGCTTCGTTAGAAAATCAATCATTTACTGATTTTGAAGTAATCATTGCCGACGATGGATCTTCTGCTGAAATAGTAGATAAATTAGAACCCGTTTTGAAAAACAGTCCTTACCCAATAATTCATCTTTGGCAGGAAGACAAGGGATTTAGAAAAAATGCAATATTAAATAGAGCGATAGTTTCGGCATCAACAGATTATTTGATTTTTATTGACGGTGATTGCGTGCTTCATCCCGAATTTATAAAAGAACATTTTGAAAATAGAAAAGAAAATGTATGTTTAACTGGAAGACGAGTTAATCTTTCCGAAAAAATAACACAAATGTTAACCATTGAAAAAATTAAAAATAATTTTTTTCAGAAGAACCGTCTTCGAATAATTATGGATGGAATATTTGGAAAATCTTATGATGTTGAAAAAGGATTTTATTTTAAGTCTGAGTATTTAAGAAAAATTATGAATAAGAAACAGCGTGGAATTTTGGGTTGTAATTTTTCACTTCATAAAAAAGATATTATGGAGATTAATGGTTTTGACGAACGTTACGAAGCCCCATCAATCGGTGAAGATACAGATATTGAATTTAGATTGAAATTGAATAATCTTATAGTTAAATCATTGAATACTGTAGCTGTTCAATATCATCTTTATCATAAATTACAGCCGAGAACCGAAGCGAATCTTTTGTTATTTAAGTCTGTTAAAGAAGAAAACCAAGCAGTAACAAAATTTGGGTTA
>CAZXDS010000235.1:0-4457 GCA_964639525.1 uncultured Melioribacteraceae bacterium
TACTCGTGAATATATCCCGTTACTGTTTTTCAGGAAAAATATTGAGGGAAAAAACTTAGGTACACGAGAAACTTTTTCCGATATTGGACAAACTGTGGCTAACTTTTTTAACGTTGAAAATAATTTAAAAGGCGAAAGTTTTTTAAATTAGTGTAATAATTTAAAAATTATTTATTATAAGGAGAAAAATATTGATTCTTGGAAAAGTAATAGGAACAGTTTGGTCAACGCGCAAAGACGAAAAACTTATTGGTGCCAAATTTTTAATTGTTCGCCATTTAAATTTAGATTATTCACCCAAAAATAGTTTTATAGTTGCAGTCGATTCGGTTGGTGCAGGAGTAGGCGAAATAGTTTTGGTTGCACAAGGAAGTTCGGCACGCCAAACCACACTAACAAAAAATAAACCCGTTGATGCGGTAATTATGTCAATTGTTGATAAACTTGATATTTCTGTTAAAGAACATCAAGAAGAAATACTTGAAGTTTAACTAATATGAAATTTGGAAAAGTTATCGGTACAATTTGGGCAACGCGTAAATACGCTGCCGTAACGGGTTACAAACTGCAGTTGATTCAACCGGTAAATGCTGATTATGAAAATACCGGCGAACCGATAATAGCAGTCGATACGGCAGGGGCAGGTCCCGGGGAATATATTTTTTATATCACTTCAAGCGAAGCGGTAATTCCAATGGATGTTGATATGGCTCCGGTAGATGCTGCAATTGTGGGGATAATTGATTCTGTTAATATCGAACTTAATTAACAATATTTTGTAAATATGATTAAGCCCAAATCATTTTATATAATATTAGTTTTACTGCTTTTGTCATTTAGCTTTTATAATTGCTCTTCAGTATCACAATCCCAAAGATATGGACGGAAGAGCGAGACAAAAAAAGAAAAATCAAAAACAATTCGTTTTACATCCGATGATGATGAGATAGAAAAAGAAAAATCTACTTCCTATTATAATCCGGCTAAAACCGCCAATGAGTTTGATGAAGCTCCTGTTGAAGAATATAGTGTAGACAAATCTGCTTTTATCAAAAAATATAAAAAATTAAAAAACTTAAATTTACCTTTAACCGGACGGGAAAAAGTTATTTTTGAAATAGTAAATTATCTTGATTCGCCGTATCTTTATGGCGGAAATACAAAAAACGGAATTGATTGTTCGGCGTTTACTTCTAATGTTTTTAACAAAGCACTCCATTTTAAATTGCCGCGAACTGCGAGTCAGCAATACATTGATGGTAAGGAAATATCTTCTATCAGCAATCTCAAATTTGGGGATTTGGTTTTTTTTAATACAAGTAAGTTACGTTTTCCCGGGCACGTTGGTATTTATCTTGGTAATAATTTATTTGCACACGCCAGTGTTTCTCATGGGGTTACTATTTCAAATATTAAGGATAAATATTATTTGGAAAGATTTGTCGGGGGCAGGCGGGTAGAAAAATTTCGTTAAAAATTTTTTTATAATGAAATGATTGTATAATTTTTAGCTTCTAAAAGTTTAATTATAGCTACTAATTAAAACTTAAAAATTTGCCCCCGTAGCTCAGTGGATAGAGCATTGGTTTCCGGTACCATGTGCGGAGGTTCGATTCCTCTCGGGGGTACAATTTAATTGACAATTGAGAATTTATAATTGATAGTTACTGAAATTGTTGAGAGATAAAATATTTTTTAATTTTGCGAGTCTCTCAAAAACTAGCCAAATGACAGAATCATAACCAATTGCACTACTCAAGTATTTAACAAAAAATCGAACTGTTTTCTCCTGATTCCTAAAATTGATAATCAAGTCTTTTTAGATTATTTTTCTTTACACAATAAAATAAATAAATGAGGTGTAGTATGGATTATAGAATTGAAAGAGACACAATGGGCGAGATTAAAGTTCCGTCCGACAAATACTATGGCGCGCAAACTGCACGTTCTTTAATGAATTTTAAAATCGGTGGGGAAAGATTTCCACGCGAAATAATCAGGGCATTAGGAATATTAAAAAAAGCAGCAGCCCTTACCAATAATGAACTTGGAATGCTTTCAGATGAGAAGAAAGATTTAATTGTTCAAGCCGCAGACGAGGTAATTGAAGGGAAATTAGATGAACATTTTCCGCTTGTTGTTTGGCAAACCGGAAGTGGTACTCAAACCAACATGAACTCAAACGAAGTTATTTCCAATCGCGCAATAGAAATTGCCGGTGGAGAAATGGGAAGCAAAACCCCTGTTCATCCTAATGATGATGTAAACAAAGCCCAGTCTTCGAACGATACTTTCCCAACGGCGATGCACATTGCGGCTGTGGAAGAGATTAATAGACGATTGATTCCAATGCTTACAAAATTACGCGATACTTTTGCGAAAAAATCTGAAGAATTCAGTGCGATAATCAAAAATGGTAGAACGCATTTAATGGATGCAACTCCGCTTACACTCGGACAAGAATTTTCCGGATATGTTCAGCAATTAACAAACGGATTGGCACGAATTAATGATTCTCTACCGAGACTCTCTGAATTGGCTCTCGGCGGAACTGCGGTTGGTACGGGGTTAAATACTCACAAGGATTTTGCGGTCTTATCTGCTAAAAAAATATCAAAATTAACCGGATTAAATTTTACAACTGCTCCGAACAAATATGAATCACTTGCTGCACACGATGCAGTTGTTGAATTTAGCGGGGTTCTAAACACAATCGCTGCTTCGTTGTTCAAAATTGCCAATGATATACGCTGGATGGGCTCAGGTCCAAGAAGTGGAATTGGCGAATTAAGTTTGCCTGCAAACGAACCCGGAAGTTCAATTATGCCGGGTAAAGTAAACCCCACACAAGCCGAAGCAATGACAATGGTTTGCACACAAGTAATGGGAAATCATACAACAATTACATTTGCCGGTGCCAGTGGTAATTTTGAACTCAACGTTTACAAACCTGTAATGATTTTCAATTTGCTTCAATCAATTAGACTTCTTGCTGATGCTTCGAGTAGTTTCAGCGACCATATGGTTGCGGGCATTGTTCCAAACAAAGATAGAATTGATGAACTCTTACGCAATTCGTTAATGCTGGTTACGGCATTAAATCCGTATGTTGGTTACGATAATGCTGCAAAGATTGCCAAGAAAGCCCACAAGGATAATCAAACTCTTAAAGAAGCTGCTGTTGAACTCGGTATTCTTACAGCAGAAAAATTCGATGAATATGTCCGTCCTGAAAAAATGATTGGGCCAAAAGAGTAGTATAATTTATGTTAAAACTTAGCTCGGTATTTTGTTACCGGGCTTTTTTTATATTATTTTAATAAATGATAAATTTTGGAAATCTAAACGGTATCACGTCCCTTTTTATTTTTTGTATTGAGGTCATTTTTTTTATTAATATGCTGATTTTTTCTGAGAAGAACGGTATTAATAAACTCGCCTTTGGAATGGTTACTCTTCTATTTACCTATCAATTTATTGAATTTTTAATTTGCTATGTAAAACTTCAGAGTCCCGGTTGGATTTATCTTGCATATATTGTCATAGGATTCTTACCCCCGTTAGGATTTTATTTCGTCAGTAAATTTACAGGCGAGTTCTATAATAAATACACAAAACTTGTTTTTTTGCCAATCTTAATATTTATGGTAGTATATGCTTTTCAAATTAATAACTTTGAAGTAATTAAGTGTACTCCGTTTTTTGCTGATTACAGCTATCCTTACGGGGATGTGTATGGATTCTTCTATTATTTGCCTGTGGTTTCAGTAATATTTATGCTTTGGAAATTTCAAAAATCGAATAAAGATAAATTAAAGAGAAAACTAAGTATAGTTTTATTAACAGGGTATTTGCTGGCTTTTATACCAGGATGGATATTTGCAGTTTCTTTTTCAGGTGCTCTCGCGGTTGTGGAAAGTCTCCTATGCAAACTAGCTTTTTTTCTTGTTATTGCTTTTGCGTATTTTGCAATTACTAATAAAACCAATAATCTGAACTTCAAAAATTAAATGGAAGAAACAATATTAAATATTTATCTCATTATCAGCAATGGAGTTGTTAGCGAATTTAGAGCAAAAGCTTATAAAAACGATGATGGTGATAATGAAAAAATTAAATTTTTAATGCAAAGAGCAAAAGAAGATTTCAAATCCGCATACCATTTTGATTCCCCGAGTAATGATAAAGGTGAATTTATGACCTACAAGAAATTTGCAAAGTTGGAAAAGAAAGGATTTCATTTTGAATTATTTGAAGAAATATTTCAAAAATTTGATATTCCCGAACATCCGCTGATTTGCGTTACGCCGGTTGTTGATGGCGAGTTTCTTGGGGAATGATATTGTTTATGCACTGATTTGAGTGAGTCCCTTTTTTCCCAACCTGCACAGCAATTCGGGGACAAAATTAAAACTATGTAAAATAATGATTTATAACGATGATAAAAAATATTTCGG
>CAZXDS010000236.1:0-1885 GCA_964639525.1 uncultured Melioribacteraceae bacterium
CCTTTTACTTTTGAAATGATTAGGTGTAGCTAAATGTATAACTCAATAAAATTTATTAAATGATAAAAATTAATTCATAATTAGAGGAGATAAGAAAGTGATACTTTTCATAATTGCAGTAATAGTATTCATAATTGCCGATATAATTATTCGAATGATTGTGAAAAAAATACGTGAGAAAAACTTAAAAGCGGAAAGAGAAAAAGCTCTACATGTTGACTTAAAAATCGATTTCACAAATGAATCGAAAACATTAAAACGTGTAGAAGTAAATACTCCACAGGCGAAAATTCTTTGTGTCGATGACGAACCTATAATTCTTGACAGTTTTAGAAAAATATTGGTTCTTGACGGTTATAATGTTGATACCGTTGAAACCGGACAAGAAGCTTTGGGATTAATACAAAAGCACTCATACGATTTCGTATTCACTGATTTAAAAATGCCGCATATGGATGGGCTTGAAGTTACTAAATCGGTCAAGCACCTTCGTCCGGATATTGATGTTGTTATTATAACCGGATATGCATCTGTTGACACTGCTGTTCAATGTATGAAATACGGGGCAATCGATTATGTAGAAAAACCGTTTACTGAAAATGAATTGTTAAAATTTACAAAAGAACTATTAATTAAACGTAAAGAAAGAATAAGAAATATTGTTAAAACTCAAATCCATGTAACAAATGCAGATAATTTATATGGCTTAAATTCTCCCGGATTTACTATCCCGGGCGGAGTATTTATCTCTAATAAACACAGTTGGCTTGCAATTGGCGAAGAAGGAAAAGTAAAAGTAGGCATTGATGATTTTGCAAATAAACTTTTTGGTAAAATTGATAAAATCGAACTGCCTAATATCGGTATGGATGTAAAGAAAGATCGGATATTATTTACCATTTATAAAGCAAATAGAAGTATAGCAATAAAATCACCGGTCAGCGGCAAGGTTATAAAAGTCAATAATAATTTGAGCAATGATCTAAGTAAATTAGAATTAACCCCATATCTTACTAATTGGTTTTGTGTAATTGATGCCGAAAATTTGGATAGTGAATTGCAGGCGTTAAAAATTGGGAAGGGTGCAATTAAGTTTTATCAAGAAGAAATTGACAAACTTAAAGAACTACACAACAAAATCAGAACAGGAAATGAGAAAGAAGATTTCAAACCTGAAGAGTTTGTTGAAATTGGTGAGATGGGAAATGTTGACGATAATAGCTGGGAAAGATACAATAAAGAATTTTTTGAATAAAATTCATTCAAATATTTGCTAAAACCGAGCAATAACAGCAGGAAGAGAACATTTTTTATCGTTGGGTGTTAATGAAAAAAGTACGACTTAGCAATTTTAATTATTACGTTAACTCTGGCATATATATTTGTTAAAAAATAACAAAAATTTATGAATCAAATAATTCAAGATTTATTTAAACAAAGAGCACAAAAAAATTATGAAAAAGTTCAAATATCTAATTGTTTTAATAAGCATCATCAGTTTTATTTCTCTGAATGCTCAAGACGTTAATCAAAAATGTTATATCTGCCACAGTCAGCCTACGCTAAGCATAAGGGATAGTACATTTGGTATTATTAAAAATTTCTATGTCGATTCTGTAGCCTATAATAAATCTCATCATGCTAATTTAGACTGCATCGATTGTCATTCAAAAGACTTTGCAACAATCCCGCATTCAAAACGTGCCTTAACTGAACATTTAACCTGTTCAGACTGCCATGAAAATGATCTAATGATTAAAGGAAAGAGTTACAGTAAAATTGCTTCTGAATTGGAAAAAAGCGTTCACTATCAAGTAATGGGTAATAAACCTGATTGCGGTTTTTGTCATGATCCACATACAATAAAGTTGAAAGAAAGTTCTCT
>CAZXDS010000236.1:1985-4412 GCA_964639525.1 uncultured Melioribacteraceae bacterium
AAAAAAGATTTATGAATTAATGAATACACCATCATTCTTGAGACAATCATCATTTAAACATATCTCTTTTTTCAGAAATGCAGGTATTCGTAAATATGAAGGTCCCGAAACATGCTTAAAATGTCATAAAGATATTGATATTACACATGCAAACGGGACAAAGGAAAAAGTTGACTTAATGGATGATGTAATCAATTCCGTTCACTTTACATTTCAAAGAAGAGCATCCGGCTTCACAACCTATGGCTTCGACGGTAAAAAAGTTAATGAAACAGGGCGCCCTATTCCTATTGGTAAAATTGACCGAGCCTGCGGTATTCCGGGAAGCTTTTCCTGGACAGGCTGGGCGGCAATAATAAAAACATACCCTGCTGGAAAGGACGGCAAAGTTGTTTACAGAAGTGAAGGCTGCGGACAATGTCACATTGGAGGAAATTATCAACCTGCAACTGAAAAAATGATGTCTTTCGGAGATGTTCCCGAATCTGCAAAAAACGGGATTGACTGCCTGATATGCCACTCACAAAATTATGATATGAATTACAAATACGTAATTAAAGATAAAAACGGATATCGTTGGAACGAAGACAGAACTATGAAAGCTGCAATGTCTGTAACACGAACTACATCGGATAACTGCCTCAATTGCCATCAGCATGATATGGGCGGTGATCTTTATAAAAATAACAAAGCAGCACACGCATTAGGCTACAAAAATCAGCGAATTATTCACGCCGGTACAAAACGCGGAACTCCATTCAGTCCGGAAGATGATGTGCATTCTGCCGCAGGATTAAACTGTACGGATTGTCATGTTCCCGAAGGTCATAAAATACCCCGCGGTACAAAAGGAGCGGATCTTATTGTAAACGATTTGCCGGGCAAAAGAGTTGAGTGCGAAAATTGTCATTCGAGTGCACCGCATTCAGGAAACGGAATGGCTAGCGTTATGCTTAACAAACATACAAACAAAATAGCTTGCGAGACTTGTCATATTATTCAATTAGAACCGGAGAATGTTGTTTTAAGAGATTGGGTAAATCCAACTTGGAATGAGGAAGAAGGAATGTACACCCCAACCGATATTCTACGTTCCGGGAAAGTTGGAATAGGATATGATTACTTTTGGTTTAACGGAACCGGAACATTCTTGGCCGGTGCTCTTGGTGCAAATCCTGATTACAAAAACCAAACAAATGAATTATACAATATTTATATGGACCAATACGTTGCAGAACCAAGCAAAGAAGCATTAAAACAAATTGAAGCTAATGTTAAAAAATATTTCAATTATTCCGATATGGATTTAGCTGATTATTTAATGCCAATAAAAAATCCGCTAAGCCAATTAACATCCGCTTTAATACAAAAAAGACAAGAACTATCAAATGATAATTTAGTGCCTTTGCAAAATAAAGGAGAAAGCAAAATTTACCCTTTCAAACTATTTAATGCACGAATGTATGAAGATATGAGCAACAGCGGACCTTACGGTGCAATGATATTACCGTTTGATTATAATACTTATTATGAAACCGGAAAAAGCCTTGCTTCAATGAAGAAAGCTATTGAAAATCCGATTGTTAAAAGGATGTATCAACTTCCATTTAAAGAATATATGATGAATGATTTCATGCATTATTTTGGGGTTGACAGTTGGTCGGATGAATACCCGATTGATGATAAAGGTAATTTAAGAAATGTAAAACCAAAATGGATGAGACAAAACGGTACACTTATGTTGAATCACGGAATTACAAAAAATGGAAGAGTATGCAGCGATTGCCATTCAAAACACGGAATAATGAATTTTGAAAATCTCGGTTATCCTAAAAGCAAAGCCAGAGAATTAAGAAATCTTAAATTGATAACCTCCTTTCAAAAGGAGTTAAAAACTAAAAGATAACTCTATACTTATTCAATTCCCTCTGAGGTTTAAAGATGACAGTCTCAAACTTCAGAGGGACTATTTATCTTCACAAAGCAAATTAAGATCTCTCACAAAGTTTATTTTCTAATTGAACGTAAACACTATTCAACAATTATGCTTTAAAATAGAAAAACGGCTTACACCGTTCTTCTATTAATTATAATTAATACAAAATTAATTGTACAAAATATTTTATGTCTTAAAAATCCGTAAATATTTACTAACAACCTTCTTCTTCAGCTTCATCATTATTTGATGGAGGCGGGGTTACGGGAACAACTCTTTTCTTTTTAGGCTTCTCTTTTTTCACAACAGCTTGTTGAGTTGTATTTGTATTAGTCTTCAAAACCACTGCCTTGTTAACAACCTGCGTTCTATTTTCTTTATTTGCTTTAACACCGCCGGTCGGGTAACCAATTGCAAGGATAATTCCCAGCAGTAAAAAAATTCCGGCACTGATTAATTTTAATTTGGAAGATTTATTTTCATTATTCATA
>CAZXDS010000237.1:0-4391 GCA_964639525.1 uncultured Melioribacteraceae bacterium
TATCATTTTGGATATGAAGAAAAACTTTTTGAAAAATTTGATTATCCCGAAACTGCGACACACAATAAAGAGCATAAGGATTTTGTTGAGACTGTTTCAAAATTTCAAAAAGAGTTTAATGAAGAAAGTGCAATGTTATCAATGGAAGTAATGAATTTTTTAAAAAAATGGCTTCAAGATCATATAAAAGGAACAGACCAACATTATACTGCTTTTTTTAATGAGCATGGTATAAAATAATAATTGGTATTTGAAAATTAAATTTTCGGATGTTTATTCAATTAAATTATTGAGATGCCGCAAGAATAGAAATGTGACTTCTATTTTTTTACTGAGGGCAAGCTCATCTTCTCATTACCCATTTTTGAATTATTCGTTGTTCATCAAAAGTAACTTCAGCATTTGGATGCATAAATATGTAGCTCCAAACCGGCATTTTACCTTCGGAGATTTCTTTCAGAATTTTCTTCTTTAATTTGATGCGGTATTTGTGAGAGATTTTATCCCATTCGGAAAAATTAAGTTTTGTCCGTCCTTCATTTACGTGATTTACAACGTACCAGGAAATTGGGGCAACGTAAGCATATAAGGGCCAATTGGTTTTATTGGAATGGCAATCGTAACACGATTTTTGTAATATTTTCAATACAACAGGTGGAACATCTATTTCACTCGTAACACGCGGATTTGTTTTTTTTGCGTCAATAAACTGTATTACAATAAAAGTTATAATTACAATTATTAAAAATTTACTCAATTTTACCCTCCGAATAAAAAGACCTTTGTCTCATAAATATAGCAATAAAAAATTTAATTACTACGTTTCCACATCACACTCTGCCAAAATATGTTCGGAATTGTTTTCAATTTGATGTGCTGTTTTTTTGCAAAAGTCAATTAAATAATTGATGATTTCATCGGCAGTTTTAAATTTATGAGAGCGTTCTAATTTCATTACTTTTTCTGTCTGCTTAAAATGTAATTCTCTTGAATAATCTGATAAAATCCATTGTAAAATTTTAGTGAATTTGTTTTCATAAAAATCTTCCTCATCCGGCTTAGGAAATATTAAAACCAATCGTTCTTTTTGGATAATAATTTTTTCAAACATTGCAAACGAAGCATAGAATCGGAGTTCCGCCGATTTTATCAATCGTTCCACCATTTCGGGCAAGCTGCCGAATTTATCTTTTAGCTCTTCTTTTATTTCACTGATTTCCTCAATTTTAATTACTGAAAAAAGTGCTGTGTAATAACTAAGTCTGTCAGCTTGGTCAGGCATAAATTGTTTGGGAATACCAACTTCAAAAAAAGCATCTATGGAAGGTTCTGTTCTATCAAATTGAGCGGGTAAATTCTTAAATATTTTCGAAAATTCATCGTGTTTCAATTCCGAAACAGCTTCATCCAGCAATTTTATATAAAGGTCAAATCCTACTGTGTCAATAGTTCCGCTTTGTTCGGTTCCAAGCAAATTACCTGCTCCTCGTATCTCAAGGTCGCGCATTGAAATGTTAAAACCTTCGCCGATGTCGGTATATTCTTCAATTGCCTGAAGACGTTTCACTGCTTTTTTTGTAATTGTATTTAATGAAGGAACAAGGAAGTATGCAAAAGCCTGCTTGTTTGATCTTCCAACGCGTCCGCGAAGCTGGTGAAGTTCCGCCAAACCGAATCTATCGGCACGATTAACAATTATTGTGTTCACGTTTGGAATATCAATACCGGATTCAATTATTTTGGTTGAAAGGAGCACATCAAATTTTCTATTCATAAACTCATGAAGAACTTTTTCTAATTCAGACGGCTTCATCTGTCCGTGAGCAATTACAATTTTTATTTCGGGAATATGCTTTTGCAAATAATAACCCAATTTTTCAATTGAATGAACTCTATCGTGGACAAAGTAAACTTGTCCGTTTCTTTTTATTTCATTTAGTATCCACTCGCGTATTTTCAATATCTCAAATTGCTCAACTCTCGTGTAAATGGGTTGTCTGTTTAGCGGTGGTGTTGCAATTATTGAAAGATCGCGTGCGCCGAGCAACGATAAATTAAGTGTTCTCGGAATTGGTGTAGCGGTTAGAGTTAAAGTATCGACATTAACTTTTTTTGCTCTCAATTTTTCTTTTGCCATAACTCCGAAACGCTGCTCTTCATCAATAATCAATAGTCCGAGTTTTTTAAATTCCACATCTTTTGAAAGCAGTCGGTGCGTACCGATTAGTATATCTACATTTCCTTTGGCAAGTTCTGTTAATATTTCCCCCTGTTTTTTCTTTTTCACAAATCGCGAAAGGACTTCCGTTTTTACCGGATAAGGTGCAAGTCTGTCTTTAAATGTTTGAAAATGCTGCTCTGCCAGAATTGTTGTGGGAACAAGAAGTGCAGCCTGCAAACCTTCGTTTACAGCTTTGAATGCTGCGCGAACGGCAATTTCGGTTTTGCCGAAACCAACATCGCCGCAAACCAAACGGTCCATTGGATTTTCACTTTCCATATCCGCTTTAACTTCATCAGTAACTTTTGCTTGGTCGGGGGTGTCTTCGTAAAAAAACGATGCTTCAAGTTCCTTTTGCCAAATTGTATCGGGACTGAATGCAACACCTTGTGATGATTTTCTTTTAGCGTATAGTGTAATAAGCTCGCGAGCAGCATCTTTAATTTTTGATTTAACATTTTTTTTCGTTCGTTTCCATTTGCCGCTTCCCAGAGTAGATAGTGTTGGTGCCGCATTATCTTTTGATGAGAATTTTTTAACAAGCGACAAATAGTTGAGATTTACAAAAACCACCCCGCCCTGCGCATATAAAATTTTTATGCTTTCCTGCTCAACCTGTCCGATTTTTATAGTTTCCAAACCCGCATATTTACCAATGCCGAACACTTCGTGAACTACAAAATCACCTCTTTTTATTGATGCAAAATCTTTTACACGTGATTTTTTGTATTTGTTTTTTAGTAATGATTTTGTGCGGTAAGGCTTGTTAAATATTTGATAATCGGTAAGAACAAATAATTTATTGAACTTTGAAACAAATCCTGCTTTTATTGCGAGTACTTCAATTACAATTGTTTTTTTTTCTAAAAATTTCTCTAATTCCTTTTTGTACTCTGAAAGCAAATCGTACATCCGCTGAGCTTGCAGACTGTTTTCAGCAGTTAAAATAATTTGAAAACCTCTTTTTGCATACTTAGACAAAGTTTCATATAGAATTTCAAAACTTGAATTTATCATAGGTGCGATATTTAAATCCAAATCAAATCTTTCGTCCTGAAAAATTTCCTCTTCAATTATCCATCGTTTATTATCACTAAACAAATCCGTGTATTCTATGCTCTTGCAACTTTCGTCAATTTCTTCGGATGGTGAAATATCAATTTGATTATTTGTTTCTATTTCAATTATTTCTTTGCTATGTTCATTTACATTCTCCAAAATATCATCAATTTCAACACTTTTATCTTCGGTTTGGAAAATTGATTTTAATTCATATTCCGATGCAAAAATTAGCGGGTTATTTAAATAATCAAAAATTGTCGAATTGTATTCTGTGCCATTATTGGCGATTGATGAAGCGAGTGTTACTTTCTCAACATTATTTAACGACCTTTGATTTTCACTGCTGAAATATCGAATTGATTCAATAAAATCCTCATCAAATTCTACACGAGCCGGCTGCTTTTCACTGTAAGACCAAAAATCAATAATTGAACCGCGCACTGCAAAATCACCCGGATAACCAACGTATTTGTCTTCTTTATATTCAAGTAGATTTAAGTATTCAATTAACTCATCATAACCAATACTTTCTCCGGTTTCTATTATTGTTGTGTTTTTACTAATCTCATTTTTAGAAGGAAGCAAAACGGAGAGAAGTTGATATGTTGATAAAAGAATAAATTTTTCCTTTTTATTCAGTTCGGTAATTTTTTCTTGAAGATATTCAGAATCAAATCTTTCAATAACGAGTGAGTATTTTCCCAAATCGAGTGTGTTCAATTCAGCATTAGTCTCATTCACTTCCTGAACAGATGAGAGAAAAACAACTATTTTTTCTTCAAATTCAATTATTTCATTAATAAATAAGGATTTACTTGAACCTACAAAGGGTGAAACGGCAATTTTTAAATCATTAAAATTGCCGGCAAAAATTTTTTCTTTTAATTCAACGATTTTAGTGAGTTTACTTAAAAATGTATTTTGTTTTTTTTTCATCAATATTTAATTAGTCAGTTCGATTAAGACATTTTAAAAATAGATATACCTTATCCGCGCAAATAATTGCGGGATAGGCATTTACAAAGTTAGTGTATATATCCGTAATACTGCAATACAATTATTAAATGTCAGCGATTCAGAGTCAAATAATACAGTTTTCAGTATTAAA
>CAZXDS010000238.1:0-4384 GCA_964639525.1 uncultured Melioribacteraceae bacterium
TGAAAAAAGAATATAGACTTGATAAAATTCAAACAAATAAATTTACCGGCGATTTCCAGATTTTAGAAAGAATAAAAACCATTTTACCGGAAGCATATTACTATTGGCAGATTATTGCATATAGTTGGGAACATAAATTTTAACTTATACTCCACAAAAAACAATTCAAAACCTGTTAATGGTAAATATTTGGAAACTTAAAAATGTCGCTTAATTTTTTCCCTTTTCTAAATATTATTTTTCTCGTGATTTTTAGGGAGCAGTACACAAAGTAGCAACATTTGGGTTAAAGATAAGTGGCAGCAAATTAGGTTTTGGTTGTTTGTTGGGTGTTAAAAACACAAATGTTTCAAAGGATTTTACAAAAATTTTCTCTCTTTTTAAGAGAGACTAAAGTGAGTTTTTCTATAAATCAAAATCCGAAAACTACTTTGTGAATAGTATATTTTTATCTGTCAGCAGCAGCAGTTGTGTTAAATCAGAACAATTAAACGTATTTTAATAAGTTCATTTTACAAATCACTGATTAATTAATTTCCAATTTTTCAACTACTCAATATTTTTGCAACCCCTTTTTATAACTAAAATACAAAAGAAAAATTACCGTTCCGATAGAAATAAAGAACCAAATTATTCCCCAAATTGTTGATGAAATTCCGGAAATATTTTCAAGTATGGAAGCGTCTGTTTGTACAAAAGCCTTGGTCAGTGAATCTTCCTTGATATCGGTAACTGAATACAGTACGCTTACAATTCCGATTATTTTCATTAAATAAAAATGAGCTGTGCTTGGAAAATATTGCGGACTAACAAAAAGAAAAAGAGCAAAAAAAACTAATAAGCGTTTTGCAAAACAGTTTTGTTTTTCTTTCCATAAAATTAGCATAAATAGATATTTGATGGGCAATCGCATCGCGAAGTAAACCTGCCTTTTGCATAATTCGGGTAAAAGCGATTATACAGTAGAGAAGTACAAGAAACAAAAGCAGACTATTCAAAAACAGTCTGTCTGTTTATTTAGTTTAAGGCAATTAAAAATCTCTCAAGTTTTTTGTAAGCTGCAGCATGCTTGTTCTTACTCATTTTATCAAGATTTATCATCTTCCACTTTACAGAGGGTAGATTCTCAACGCCGGTAAATCCAAGCAAATTCCACTTTGGCTTCTTATTTTTAAATGAGAGTAGAAACTCAATTTCTTCTTTGGTCAGTGATGAATGGATAATTTTAATCAAGTCAATTCGACTTTTAAGCAGCTCCTCTATAGTTACTTTGTTTGTTGTCATTCCATAGAACTCATGGTTAAAAGCATCGGTTATTTCAATAAGATTTGGGTTTAATAGCTCAACAATCGGTCTGTTGTTATTGATTAGATAAATAATAAAAGTCTTGCGTAAATTATCGCTAATACCTTCGTTTTCAAGAAGAAGTTTTATATCATAGAAATCCCTCGGGTGCTGCCTGTCCAATGCGGCACATATTTTTCCGGCATACACATCATCAAATGAAAGCGATTGTATGGTAACATCAACCTCGAAGAGTTCGGATACTTTATTGGAAATAGATATTTCAATTGGTGGATTAACAGATCCTCTAATAGTCGTATTTACTTCAATTTTTATAATTACACCATCCTCACTAATAAGCAAACCGGGCAAATACTTTGTGTTTCCGAGTGTTCTGTCACTAATCTTCATTTGAGGAAACAGTTTTAGTACAACAGTTTTTATTTTATTGAGAGAAGCTGTTATTTCTTTCAAAGAAACGTCCCTTTCAACAATTGGGAGATAAGTCAAATCAATATCAACTGATAATCTTGGCATATCACGAAAAAAAAGATTTATCGCTGTTCCGCCCTTAATAGCAAAGTCCCTTTCATTGTTTATCACCGGCAGCAGCTTTAAAAGTAATTGTACTTGTTTATAATAGATTGTATTCTTCATTAAGCTTTCGGCACGGTTATTAAATATTTGGCATCCAATACTCCATTGCTGACTATCTGCCTTTTCCCTTTACCAAAATTAACACCGGTTAGGTTCAACTTCTTAAACCAAGCGTGATTGTGTTTCTCAGCCAAATGCATAAATAGCCTTTTAACTTTAACGGACTTACATTCCAACAACAATGCAGATATTACTTTTGCTCTCAATGTGAGCAAACTTTCCATTATTAAATCGGCTTCATTATATGATTCTTTAAGCGGGACTTTAAATAACATTTCCATTATAGCTAATTCCGGTGAAGATGCTTTGAGCGTTATGCCATCCAATGATATATCGGCCAAAAAGCGACTGTGATTTCCAAATTTGGTAGTTTTGGTTATTTCAAGGCTTACATCGAATTTATAGTTAAGAAACCATTTGGGCAAAGTCTTACTGTCGGCATGGAATAAATTTATGTTGGACAAATCCCCGGTTATGTTATGTGCAAGTCCTTTTAATTGAAGTGCCGATTTGCCTGCAACATGTATGCTGGAATTCAATTCTGTTTGAAGTGCGTAGATTGCACCGGTCCAATCTATGGTATCACCGTAAAGTTTATATGCACCAAATCCAACGGACTCAAGCCACTTTCCTTTTACATATTGTGACAGAAGACTGTCCGAATATCCACGTATTCGAAGCGACGAGGATGTTTTAACAACTCCTTTTTGCCATAGTCTCAGTAAGCTGTTTAATTTCCCTTGCATTACTATATCCATGTTATATAAATATCAATGTAAATAAACTATTTGAAATAAATGGTTTATAATTATAGAAATATCTACAGTATAAGTCAAGAAATATCTATAAAAATAAACTGTGTGAGAATTTTACAAAATATATACTCCGCCAAAGCAACCACATTCTTATCCCCGACATTATAGGTGTAAATGACCACGTCATTCCCCATGTCAAGTTCAGATTATTCCCCACCTCAAAAATGTAAATACCGTTTTGAAAAGCAGCAAAAAAACTAATAAGCGTTTTGCAAAACAGTTTTGTTTTTCTTTCCATAAAATTAGCATAAGATAGATATTTGCCGGGCAATCGCATCGCGAAGTAAACCTGCCTTTTGCATAATTCGGGTTAAAACAATTATACAGTAGAGAAGTACAAGAAATGCTTGTTACAATAATTTGCAAATTATTGTTAATAGGTTCAATAAACATTCTTTAGATTTTGACAAGTTACTATCTTCTTTGTGTGCTCTTGATGGTCTTGGAGTAGTTATATCCAGTGGTTTAATTTATACTGCTTATCCAAATTATGCTGTTCCTTTTGATAAATACACAATGGGCTATTCGTTAAGAGAAAAGATATTATATTCCCAAAATTTATCAACAAACAGTTACGCTGATGCTTGCGCTAAAGTTTTGGATTATATTGAAAATAATTCTTTAATACATAGTATTTTAGATTTTGTTAGAACTGCAGGGAATACTAATATTGACAAAGAAATATTGGATGCTTATAAACCCATTTGCTAATTTAACTTTTAATTAATTGTGTCATACATTTGATTAAACCATTACAAAATAGTAAAGTTAAATAAATCAGATGTTTCAATTTCGTTTACGATACGTAAGTTTTTCAATAAAAGGTGAAGAAATAATTATCCTTTCTAATTAGTTATTTTCTGCTCCATCAATACTTCTGCAATCCTTTTTTATAGCCATAATAAATAAGAAAAATTACAGTTGCTATTGAAATGAAAAACCAAAACAATCCCCAAATTGTTGATGAAATTCCTGAAATGTTTTCGAGTATGGAAGCGTCTGTTTGTACAAAAGTCTTGGTCAGTAAATCTTCCTTGATATCGGTAACTGAATACAGTACGCTTACAATTCCGATTATTTTCATTAAATAAAAATGAGCTGTGCTTGGAAAATATCGCGGACTAACAAAAAGAAAAAGAGCAAACGATAGAGAAAAAATTATTCCAGGCGCTCCGTTAATCCAATTGGCAACTATTAATATAAGGAGAACCGCAAAAGCTGTGTTTAAGTATTTGCTGTATTTTTTACTGTATGCTGATAAAAAGAAAACAGCTCCAACAATAATGCTGCCGGAGTATCCCGCCAATGCAATTAATAATTTTGAACCTCCGCTCGAATTACACTGTCCGCCGAGATTCCAGAATATTTGAAGTTGATTAACGTGTCCGCCTGTTAATAATGCTACCAATCCGTGACTAATTTCATGGATTAGTACAACAGAAATTTTAATTGGATAAATTAAGAAAGTGTCCCAAAATAGAATGGAAATAACTCCTGTAAAAATAAGAATTACCGGTTCGAGTAATTGTTTTTGCTTTTTATTTAATTTTTTCAAAATCAATAATTATTATGAAAATGGAATTATCAAAAAGTGATAAAATAGTCATTAAAAGTGAAACTAAAAATTG
>CAZXDS010000239.1:0-2499 GCA_964639525.1 uncultured Melioribacteraceae bacterium
TGTAGTATTGTGTAACATCTATTTTTTATTTTTTTTAGTAATTATTTCCCAATATCCGCCCAAGTTTGGTCCTTTTCTTTCAATAAAATTATGTTTTTTTAGTTTCGCAATATATTTCTCTATTGTACGGGAACTTTTATTAATAATAGAAATTAATTCTTTTGTTTTGATATATGGATTTTTACCAATTTCTAAATATATAGTTACCGCAGTCTTTCCGAATTCTTTCCGAATTCTTTCCGATTTCTTTCCGATTTCTTCCGCATTTTTACCGAAAATAGATTTAAGTTCATCATCAGCTATTTCCGGCGTATCAAATTGTTGTATAATCTTCTCAGAGGTTATTTTTTTAGATTGTTTACGATAGACAATAGTCCTAAACATATCATCCTGAATAAACTTTGGTTCGGGCAAATCGGCGTTTTTTGCAAACTCCAGCATATCAGTAGTCCCTGTTCCCAATCTTTCGATATAAGCCGTAAGATACATTGGTTCGGCAAGAAGCGGATTTGCCGGTACGGAATTGTGAAGTTTCTTCAATCTTTCCGTAGTCCAGCCCAAAGGAAGTGAACCGGGGTTCCAAACTTCAACACGGTTTCTGAAAACCATTACTTGAATACTGGCGTTGCTTGTATAGTCACGGTGAGCAGCTGCATTAACAATTGCTTCGGTAATAATCTCTTTTGGAATTTCATAACTACCCGGAATTTGAACATGCTCTTTTCGTGTTTCAATTCTATAATCCAATTTATTCAAAACAAATTCAACCGCTTGATCAACCAGTTCAAAAACATCTCCTTTAAACACTTTATATGACGGAATCGGTTTTTCAACTTTGTTTCCGTAAAAAGATGCACAGCGGATTTCCGAAGTAGGAAAAAAGTGCTGCGGATTTTTTCCGAACAACAGAATTGCCGCATTATTAATGCGGTTGTTTTCATACAAATTCAAATGTGTTAAAACGGCTGCCAATTTTTCAGTTTCGGCTAAAGGAAAGCCTCGTTTTGCTTTTGCAAGTCTGATAAAACCTTCAACTTTTTCAGTGTCAATATCTTCAATACTTGCTCTGTTATTAAAAGTGGCATCAAAAGGGGATGTTCTCACAATTTCTTTTTCAATTAAATATTTTACCAGTGCCGCATAAACCGATGCTTTTAGCTCGCCAATGCCTGAAAAAGATTTTCTAACCAATACGCCTTGAACCCTTTTTACAAACGCATCAGCTTTAGGGTTACGGTTCTCAGCATCGGCAATAAACACAAGTCTTGTTTTATTATGTTTTGTTGCGTGGTCAAATTCTCGCTCTGTCGGAGATATTCCTTCAACATCTACGTTGCCATATTCTTTACCCAAAATTCCAATATAGATATCACATTTCTCAACTTCATTCAAATAAATATGCTCTGCACCCTTATCTACCGCAGACAATTTCTCAAACAGAAACGGTTCAAAAAATCTACCTAAGAGGGGATCGGAAAGAAGGTATTCTGCTAACTCCTTTCTCTCTTCGCTAAATTCATTTTGAACACTACTTATAAATATTTTTATCTTTTTCATTATTTATTCTATTAAGCGGCAAAGAGTTCTAAATTGATATAATCCCTAATATATTCGGGAATTATCTCTCTATATTCAGGTTTTACTTTTTTAAATTCCGAAATTGGCAAAATGGCACTGGTTTGCAGAGCGTGAAAATCTTTAGCCTGCAAAATTTTGCGAATATCCTGGTCAACTATATATGCTTTGAAAAAATATTTTAATGCTCTTACATTTACATCTTCTTCGGGCGGATAAATTGAGATGAACTTATCAAACTCCTCTTCCAACAATTCATCTTTAGATTTGAATTTTGGAATAATTCCGAAAATCTTTTCTACTACTTCGCGGATTGAAATTCTGCGGTCTATTTTTGCAGCTTTACGTAATTTTTCCAGATTAAAATATTCTTCCGGTTTATCGAAAATTTCATTTTGAATGTGGCTAACGACAAATTCCCAATTCCCGAGTTCAACATTCTTTTTGATGATATCGTCCATTACAATTCGGTCCTCAAATTTTTGAAACAGCATACGGTCAATTTTCATCCCTTCATAACCGACTGTCTGTTCCTTAACCATTACCAGCGGGTCAGGACGTAAACTTGTAAATTTGTCAATATCAACGCTTTCTTCGCCTCCATCTCCACCTTTAGTTTTTGGTTTTGGAAGTTCTAATTTTTCATCGTAATCAAATTTTTCTTCAAAGTATTCACAGTTAGCAAAGAAATCGAATAATTTAAAAAATTCTTTTTCGTTTTTGATTATTTCTTCTTCGCCCAATTCATTTTTATGTATTAAACTCAAAAGTATGTTTTCGCGTTCCTCGCCCTTTTATCTGCACAAAATCGGAAGGACTAAAAATAGGACGAACCATGCAAAGATTTAGTAAATCGGGGCAATCGTAACCGGTTGTCATCATTCCAACGGTAACGCAAATTCTTGTTTTGCTTGTTTTGTAACC
>CAZXDS010000239.1:2599-4380 GCA_964639525.1 uncultured Melioribacteraceae bacterium
CGGTTGTCATCATTCCAACGGTAACGCAAATTCTTGTTTTGCTTGTTTTGTAACCCTCCAGCCAATTTGTTTTACCATTTAAATTATTGTTTGTAAAATTGATTGTCATTTGCTGAGCATTATCAACCTGTGATGTTACTTGAACAGCAAAATCGGAATTGTATTTATCGGGATAGAGTTCTTCTGCAAATTCATTTAATATTTCCGTTAATTTTCTTGCATGATTTTGACTAACGGTAAAAAATATTGTTTTACCAATCTCGTTAGTAATCGGGTCTCGCATCGCATTTTCTAAAAATGTTTTACAGAAAACACGATTTGTTTTATCGGAGAAAAATTTCTTTTCAAAATCGCGGGAAATAAAAATTTCGGTTTCTTCCCCGTTTTCAGTTGGAATAGTTACAGCATAACCCTCATCGGATAAAAGTTGTGTAGTTATTTCCGTTCTTGCATCAAGCACTTTGGGATTGATTAGAAAACCATCTTTCACGCCGTCAATTAAAGAGTAACGATAAGTTGGGTCCCCACCCTCACAACCAAAAGTTGCGTAAGTGTCGCGTAACATTCTACGTTCAATTTCTCTCGGGTCGTTCTCTTTTACTTTTGTAATATCAACATTTTTTAAGTAATCTTTTGGCGTTGCCGTTAAACCTAATTTGTAACCATGAAAATATTCAAAAACAGCTCTTGCGTTTCCTGAAATGGAACGATGCGATTCATCTGAAATAATCAAATCAAAATCAGTAGGAGAAAAAAGATAACTGTATTTATTGTCAAACATCAATGATTGAATTGTTGTAACAACAATATCCGCTTTGTGCCAATCGGTTTTGTGTTCCTTGTAAATATATGTTGTGTAATCAGGTTTTAAATAATTGGTAAAAGCTTTCCATGCCTGATCTTCCAATTCCAATCTGTCAACGAGAAACAAAACACGTCTTGCATTTTCAGTACGTAAAAAGAGACGAATTACAGCCGCAGAAGTTAATGTTTTTCCGGTTCCCGTAGCCATTTCATATAAAAATCGGTCTTTACCATTTGCAGCGGTTTCTTGTAATTTGTGGATTGCTTCTTTTTGATAATACCGCAAAAATCGAAGTCCGTTATCCCAAATAAAATTTTTACTTTTTTCAATTGTTCCGTTCCAGCCGGGTCTTTCTTTATAATCGGGCATTTGAACAGCGACAATGTAATCATCATCAACAGGCTCATCTGCTAGTTCTTCTCTGTCAGGATTCCATTCTTTTATTGCTCCAATTTCATTTGGCGAGGGAAATTTATAAATCGGTTTCGGATTTCCTTTTTTCAAATTCCATAAATAATGAACAATTCCGTTGGATAGAATTATGAATTGAGCATCTACGTTTTTGGCATACTTTCGTGCTTGCTCTTTTGCAACCAACGGATGTAAATCTTCTTTTTTTGCTTCAAGTACGCAGATAGGTTTATTATTGCTGTCAACTAATAAAAAGTCCAATGACCCCGATTTTGTTTTTTCAAAATCATTTCCCCAAGCGTCAACTTCCGTTTGAGTTATTTTAATATGGTTTTCAAGCAAAATATTTGCTTTTCCCTCTTCGCTGTCAAAGAACCTCCAACCTGCTTCTTCAAGCAGTTTGTTAATTTTTATTCTTGCATGAGCTTCATTTTTCATGTTTCAATTTTCATCATTAACGTTGCGTCTGCTTTCCATTTTAATATTTTACTTGTTTCACTATTACTCGGATTGTTCTTATAGCTTGTGAACTAACTTCCCCTAAAATTTAGACCATGCAGATAAA
>CAZXDS010000240.1:0-4368 GCA_964639525.1 uncultured Melioribacteraceae bacterium
AATTGATTTTTATTTAATCTAAAAAGTGCAGCCAACTTTGAATAACTAAATTCATTAGAAACTTAACAAAATATTTTCGGAATATGTATATTTATTTTTTTAATTCAAAATTATATGTAATAATGAAAGAACCGATTGTAGATTTGCAATTAGCAATTGAACACGGACTTACTGAAGAAGAATTTGAAGAGATAAAAAAAAGACTTGGTAGAATTCCAAATTACACGGAACTTGGTATTTATAGTGTAATGTGGTCAGAGCATTGTAGCTACAAAAATTCAATTGCACAATTAAAAACATTACCGCGAGAAAGCGGCAAATTGCTTGTCGGTGCCGGAGAAGAAAACGCAGGGCTTGTTGACATCGGGGATGGACTTGCCATAGCATTTAAAATTGAAAGTCATAATCATCCTTCTGCGGTTGAGCCTTATCAAGGTGCGGCAACAGGTGTCGGTGGAATTTTACGTGATATTTTTACAATGGGTGCCCGCCCAATTGCAGTATTAAATTCATTACGTTTTGGAAGTTTGGACGACGCACGAACTCGCTTCCTTTTTGAAGGTGTCGTTAAGGGAATTGCAGATTACGGAAATGCTTTCGGTGTACCGACAGTTGGCGGTGAAGTTTACTTTGACGAATCATATAAAGATAATCCTTTAATTAATGCAATGGCAATCGGAATTGTAAAAACCGACAGAACGGCTTCTGCTATTGCCGAAGGTGAAGGAAATGCTGTAATGATTGTAGGTTCTTCAACCGGCAAAGATGGAATTCACGGAGCAACTTTTGCTTCGGAAGAAATATCGGAAAAGTCTGAATCAAAACGCCCCTCGGTTCAAGTCGGTGATCCCTTTACTGAAAAATTATTATTGGAAGCTTCTCTCGAAATAATAAAAAATGATTGGCTGATTGGTATTCAAGATATGGGTGCTGCCGGTATTTCTTGCTCAACTACTGAGATGAGTGAAAAAGGGAATTCAGGAATGGAGATTGATTTGTCCAAAGTTCCTTTACGTGAAGCTGATATGTCTGCATATGAAATTATGCTCTCTGAAAGCCAGGAAAGGATGCTTGTTGTGGTAAAAAAAGGCTGCGAAGAGAAAGTTAAAAAAACATTTGCCAAGTGGGACTTAAACTGCGAAACAATTGGAAAAGTTATTGATGAAGACAGACTAAAAGTGAAATATAAGAATTCCAATAAAGTAGATGTTTCGGCTTTTGATCTTGTACTCGGAGGAGGTGCTCCGGTATATTATCGTGAGACAAGAAAGCCCGAGTATCTTGAAAAATTACAAAACTACGATTTGTTAAAACTTCCCATTGTTTATAACATTGAAGATGCGTTTATAAAAATATTTTCATCACCTAATATCGCTTCTAAAAAATGGGTTTACGAACAGTATGATTCTATGGTGCGAACTAACACCATTACCGGCCCCGGTAGCGATGCAGCGGTAATTCTAATAAAGGAAAATAATAAAGCTGTTGCCGCAAGCACTGATTGTAACGGACGATATGTGTATCTTAATCCAAGACAAGGCACTAAAATAGCAGTTGCCGAAAGTGCCAGGAATATTGTTTGCGCCGGTGGCGTTCCTTTGGCAATTACAAATTGTTTGAATTTTGGAAATCCTTATAAGCCTGAAATGTATTGGACTTTTACTGAGGCTGTTGCAGGAATGGGCGAAGCATGCAGAGTTTTTGATACACCTGTTACCGGTGGAAATGTCAGCTTTTATAATGAAAGTCCTAACACTGCTGTTTACCCTACACCTGTAATTGGTATGATTGGTTTAATTGAGGACTTAAAATATGTTACAACATCTAATTTTAAAAATAAAAATGATTTGATTTATGTATTGGGTACAGATTATGAAGAAATGGGTGGCAGTGAGTATTTAAAAATAATTCATAATTTGGTAACCGGAAATTCTCCTGAAATAAATCTTGCAAAGGAAAAAGCATTGCAAAAATTATTACTATCTCTAATTCATCAAGAGTTAATAGTTTCAGCTCACGATATTTCAGAAGGTGGAATAGCAACCGCACTTGCCGAATGCTGTATTACAAATGATTCGAAAATGATTGGGGCGGAAGTTAGTATTCCCACTTTAACAAGGGAAGATTTTTCATTATTTTCAGAATCTCAATCAAGAGTAGTTGTGAGCATTAAAGAAAAAGACAAACAAAAATTTGAAAATTACTGCAAGCAACAATCAGAAACAAAATATACGTTTCTCGGTAAAACCGTAAGCAAAAATTTAACAATAAATACAAAATACAATTTCGATTTGAACAGATTGAAAGATATTTATTTTAATTCAATTTCGGACAAGATGAATGTCTAAATATCACCTTATAAAAAAAATCGGCGAATATGTTAGCATAAAAAGAATCCGATTATTTTTTGCCTTTTGGGAACACTACGTAGTTGGATTGTGGAGGGGCATTGATGATCACCATCTTTTTTTATTTGGAGCCGGTATTGCCTTTTCAATGATACTTAGTATAATCCCGTTTCTTGTATTCTCATTTTCAATTCTTATTCATTTTACAAATTTAGCTTCCGTATCTTTTCAAATTAATAAAATGATTGATACCGCAATTCCATACCCGCAGGCAGCTAATTATGTTAAAAACTTTCTTCATTCGCGGATGACTGAAGTAATTCAGTACAGAACAATTTCAGCATTTATAGGCGGGTTTGCTGTCTTTTTTACATCAACTTGGCTTTTTAGCAGCATAAGAACAGTACTGAATAAAATATTTGGCGTTACAAGAAAAAAAGGGGTTTGGATTGCATTGCTGCGTGATTTTGGTATGGTGCTTCTACTTATATTTTTTATTTTGCTCTCAACATTCGCTATTCCGATAATGAATTTTATACTAAGTTTATCTTCAAAAATAGAAAAATTAAATTTCTTACAGCTTAGTGAACTGAACGATATTTTGATAATAATAATTTCTATGCTGTTAATATTTTTTATTTTTTACGTTTTTTATTCTTTAATTCCATACGAAAAACTTGGGAAATGGGTGCCTGCAGTCGGGGCTTTTTGGGCAACAATATTATGGGAATTAGCGAGAGTACTATTCGGTTATTACGTAAGAAATTTCCTTTCAGTCAGCAAAATATATGGAGCTTTTGTTTTAATAATTGTTATTTTATTTTGGCTTTTTTATTCTTCAATGATTTTTATTATTGGAGCCGAAATTGCACAATTATATCGCACGAAAAGGATAGAAAATACTAATAAACGATTTAAAATATTTAAATAACTTTTTGTAAACAATTTTATACATTTATAATTCAAACATTATTCAATCAAATAAAAAATAATTTACTATGAAATATAAAAACATAATTATTTTTCGATACCTACTGCTAATATTTATTGTATCCACATTGCTTGTTGCATGCAGTTCTGAGAACAAAATAAATCGCCGAAAAAAAATACAATCTCCTAACGAGATTACTTTGCTTCCCCAAATTGACAAAGAGGATTTGAAAGCAAAAAAATTAAAAGTTAAATCAAAAGAAACATATTCCTACTTTTATGACAAATTCGGCAAGGTTGCGGAAAAAGGGTATTTTGTTGAGAAGCGTACATATGACAAGAACGGTTATCTTTCAATGATATTCAGATATTCATCATCCGGAAATATTGATTTAAGCTGGAAATATGAATATGATTTTTATCATAACCTTACTCAAAAAGATTCTAAAACCGGAAGCGGATTGTTGAAATATGAGAGTACGTCAAAGTTTGATAACGTCGGGAATGAAATTGAAAGAAAAGAATATCAGGAAAAATCCGGAAAATATAATAAAGTGGTTTTTGAATATGATTCTTTAAGCAACATGATAAACAAAAAAGAGTATGACCCTGAAGAGAAATTAATTTCAGTGGATAAAAACCTTTTTGATTCAACCGGAAATTTAGTTCAAACAACTTCATACAACAGAAACGGTGCGAAGTACTTAGAAAAAATTGTAATGTATGACAGTTTAAATAGAAAGATTTTTGAAAGCAAAAATAATTTTCATGATCCTATAAGTAAACTTGAATATGCTTATGATAAGAATAACTATTTAAGCATTCGCAAGGGAAATTTGTTTAGGGAAACATTCCAAAATGATTCACTGGGAAATATAGTTGAGCATAATATTTATGATAAATCCGGTGGATTGCAGCAAATGTATAGTTATAAATACGACAAAAACGGCTTAGTTAAAGAGAGAATAAGATACGATGGCTTGAAACATCCCGCTCTTTATACAAAATATGAATATGAATTTTATAAATAGAACAATTTTTGAGAAACAGCGTCTATTGTTTTGTAAGTCTTTTAGTTTTTATTGATTAA
>CAZXDS010000241.1:0-4305 GCA_964639525.1 uncultured Melioribacteraceae bacterium
TACATTTAACCAGGAACAAACTGGAAAGTTTGTTCTACAACAACAATTTAATATTGAAAACTGTATTATTTGACTCTGAATCGCTGTTATATTAGGCTCTGAATCACTGATTTTTGGAGAATTAATGTTTTACCTCTGGAATTTTTCGTGAGGATTCTTTTATTTTACTAAATGAAATTATACTATTGCAATAACTACACATTATAATTAAATATTTGCCTGATGTAGAATTACAAAGATACCGCCAATTATAATCAATTTGCATTTCACATTTGGGGCAAATAAGTTTCTCAATATTTTTATCTATTGCTATTTCCATTTTTGTTCTCAAAGTTTATACACACAGCAAAGCAGATTTATTCAAATAAAACGAAAACCGTTTTAATTGTTATATTTATAGATGAAGTTTCAAAATAATCCCAATAAATTCTTGGTGAAGTTATGAAATTAATATTTACTTTTCTTTTACTTACATTTCAAATTATTTTTGCACAAACTAATGATGACAGTTGGAAGTTGTATGATGATTCCCAAGTTGCCGTTATTGAAATAACAGTCGATACCGCTGCTTTACATTACATATACGAGAATGTTCAAAGTGATTCAATGCACATCTCAACAGTACATTTTACTAACAAATGGTTTGATGATGTGATTGATTCGGTCGGTTTTCGTTTACGCGGAAATACATCCAGGACTGCTCAAAAAAAATCATTTAAGTTGGCATTCAATACTTTCATTAAAGGGAAAAAATATCATAATATTGAAAAATTAAACTTAAATGGTGAGCATAACGATCCTTCCATCGTACGCAGCAAATTATCGTGGGATTTATTTAATGAAGTCGGTGAGCCATCAAGCAGAGCATCACATGCAGCAGTTTATATAAATGGAAAATATTATGGGTTATATGTTTCTGTAGAACATGTTGATGAGAACTTTGTTGCTAAAAATTTTTCGGATGATTCCGGTAATTTATGGAAATGTTTATGGCCCGCCGATTTAACATACAGAGGACCAAATCCTGAAGATTATTATCCTTATATTGATGGGGAAAGACCTTACGAACTAAAGACAAACAAAAATTTATATGACTATTCTCAACTGGCAAGACTTATTAGAATAATTACTCAAACCTCCGATGAGGAATTTGCCGATTCTCTTGAATCGATAATCAAGGTTTCCGAAGTACTCAAATATCTTGCTATGAATACGCTTGTGGGCAGTTGGGATGATTACCGTTCGCTTATGAATAATTATTATCTCTATTACGAACCACAGATTGATAAGTTTCATTTTATACCCTACGATTATGATAACACATTCAGTGTTGATTGGTTTAATATTGATTGGTCAACTGCTGACCCGTACGATTATCCAAAAGTTGGCGAAGGCGACAGACCGCTTTCCGACAGAATGCTGCACAATTTTCAATACAGAAATCTGTACTCTCATTTTATGGAGTTCTTCATTGATAAAGTTTATAAGCGGGAAATTTTTGACAATCATATCGATAGTCTCCACGCTTTAATAACACCGTTTGCAGAATCCGATACTTTTAAAACAAAAGATTATGGTTTTACCAACAATGATTTTAATAATTCATACACTGCCGGTAATTATAGTAATCAGCATGTAAAAAAAGGGATAAAAGAATTTATAGACGATAGAATTTCCTCTTTGCAAAATAGTATTTGGTATTATACTACCGACCCGATTGTGTATAAAATTGACTATTCACCCAAAAATCCTCTGCCGACGGACAGTATTTTTGTAACGGTTTCAGCCTATAGCCACAGCGGATTACAAGATGTTGAAATATTGTGGTCGCCAAGTAATCTTGCAATTACTTATGGATATCCGATGACCTTTTCTCCAATTGAAAACACCAAGAACCCCGAGGAATATGATAGATGGACAGGTGCAATTCCTCCAATTGGAGAAGGCGGTTCGGGAAACATGAAAGTTTATGTGTTAGATGTTCATGGAAATGAATTGCAATATCCGAGGGCAGAAAATATATTTATTGCCGCGCCGTCTCAAAATACTTCACAACTTTTAGTAAACGAAATTATGGCAAAAAATGACACTACAATTGCAGATCAAGATGGAGAGTTCGACGATTGGGTGGAAATTTTTAATCCCTCAATGGAAGTTGTGGATTTAAGCGGATTGTATTTAACAGATGATCCGGATAATCTTACGAAATGGCAATTTCCGGCAGGCACTTCAATTTTACCTGCCGGTTTTTTGCTTGTTTGGTGTGATAATGATATTGAGCAAACAGGTCTGCACACTAATTTTAAGTTAAGTGCCGCAGGTGAGTTTGTTGGTTTATCTGCTGTTGACGGAGTTTCTATTATTGATTCAGTATCCTTTCCAAGTTTACCTGATGATTATTCCTATGGACGAATTTGGGATGAATGGATGATTTTGTGGTATCCTACACCGGGAACTTTTAATGAAAATCCGAACGGAGTTAATGAAGATATTAAAATAATTAAATTTCAATTGTTTCAAAATTATCCAAATCCGTTTAATCCAACAACTTTGATAAAATACAGCATTCCATCAATACAAACAGGATATAAACGTGCAACGCTAAAAATTTATGACGTTCTTGGTAGAGAAATAACAACTCTTGTAAATGAGAATAAATCT
Source organism: uncultured Melioribacteraceae bacterium (assembly GCA_964639525.1). GTDB lineage: Bacteria > Bacteroidota > Ignavibacteria > Ignavibacteriales > Melioribacteraceae > CAZXDS01. The sequence goes on from CAZXDS010000241.1 coordinate 2,662, forward strand.
GCGGGGCAATATCATGTACAATTCGATGCAGGTAATTTATCTTCGGGTATTTACATTTATAAGTTGACCTATGGAAATTTTGAACAAGTTAGAAAGATGATTCTTTTACGTTAAAAGGCAAAAGTGCAAATACAGAATTAGGATAAAATGCTGAGTTCTAATTAACTCAGCATTTTTTATTATTATTCACAGATTGACCGTCCCAAAAGCGAACTAACCAATCTGTGCTACGATTTGTGACGCAAATTGATTAGCGTAGCGGTCAATCTGTGTAAATACTACATAACTATAGAATGCTGTCATTATTAGAACTCCGCCAGATAAAATTATTTTACATCTGCAAATTTTGAAAAAAAGTCATATATTCCTACAGGCAAAACCCCAATCAACTTTGAGCCGATAACAGTAAGGAAGGGGAATTGAATGATTTTCTTTTCTTTTTCTATCCCTTCAATTATAATTTTTGCAGCTTTGTTTACGTCCATTAAAAACGGCATCTTAAAATTGTTTTTATCGGTCATAGCCGTTTTTACAAAACCCGGTTTTACAGTGAGAACTTTTATTCCAAACTCATATAACTCAATACGCAAACCTTCTAGAAAACGAGTTGCCGCCGCTTTGCTTGCGCAATAAACACTGCTTTTAGAAAATCCACGGCTATCAGCCAAACTTGAAACGCCAACAATCAGTCCTGCTTTATTTTTAATCATTTGAGGTAAAAGTTGTTCTACACAATAAATAATTCCCATCACATTTGTGTCAAAAATATTTTTAGCTTTATCGGAGTCAAATCTAATAATATCGGAACGGTGTGAAACTCCTGCATTTAAAATCGCTAAATCAATTTTATCTGCCGTGGAACTTATCTGCTTGAATGTTGAGACCACATCTTGTTTATCACTTATATCGCCTTTGTATATAAATATTCTATTGTTGTTCGTCTCAATATCTTTTTTCAATTCGGTTAGAATGTAGAGCCGTCTTGCAACCAAATGAAGTGTGCACGAAAATTTTGAAAATTGCTTAGCGAGTTCCTTTCCAATTCCCGAAGAAGCTCCGGTGATAAGTATATTTTTCCCGTTAAAATTCATTGGATAAATTCCTTAAATGAAATTCAATTTCATAAATAAAACTCAGTGGCAAGAAACAAAAAAGCCTTCTTAAACAGAAGGCTAAAATTTAAGTTCCCTATTTCCCTTTTGGTTGGGTATTATTGCCGCTTGTTGTTGGAGGAGTAGTAACCGGATTTGGCATAGCGGGCTGAGTAGGAACAGCAGATTGGTTCCGCGAGTTCTGGATAATACTATCTCTTTCAGCACTAGTAGTTTTACCGGGCAAAAAGAAAAGATTAATAGCCAGTGATATAACAAGCAATCCACCACCTAACCACCAAGAGGCTTTACTTAAAAAGTCTGCAGTTCGTCTGGTTCCAAAAGTAGAACTCATACTGCTGCTTGCTCCGCCTGCAATTCCGGCTAAGCCTTCTCCTTTAGCAGCTTGAAGCAATACAACAACCATTAATAATAAGCCATCTATAATGGCGAGTGTAATTAATAAACCGTACATTTTTTTCTCCTAAATAAATCGTAGCGGGGGAGGGATTCGAACCCCCGACACGTGGATTATGATTCCACTGCTCTAACC
>CAZXDS010000242.1:0-4303 GCA_964639525.1 uncultured Melioribacteraceae bacterium
CCCACGACTGAAGTCGTGGGTTAGTCAAAATATTACTTTTTAGAATGGACTCATAGATAAATTAGCAAATTCTTTCTCAATAAAACTTGGGGAATACAATGATTAAGTACTTTACCATTTCAATTTTTCTTTTTTTATTCGTCAACCTTTCTGCTCAAAAACATGTAATTTTACGCTCTGATGGAACGCAATTTAAAAGTTATGGACAGATGTATTCAAACGAAGTTTTACCTATCAATCTTAAAAAAAACAAGAAGGCGATTCGGCAATTTTTTGAAGATAACAATACTCTAACAGACTATAATTATATTTTGTTTAATCAATTTCCAATTGATGGTTATGCTAATTTTGGTTTTTTCGGGCAAGATTGGCTTGTGCAATGGTTCCAAGCACCGTCTGATATGACAATCCAACCGAGCAGGCTTTAATGTTGCAGCAGTTGACGCTTCCGGTTTAACAGTGGCTATTAAACTTGTAACTGTTACTTGGACAATGCAGCAAATTGATTTGGCGGGAACAACTTCATGGGGATATTATCAAGTCCGGTTTGATGCTTCGGGATTACCAAGCGGAGTTTATATTTACAGAATTTCAGCCGGTGCTTTTAATCGATCAAAAAAAATGATTTTTTTGAAATAGTAGCACTAATATGAGGTTTATATACACAATCTTAGTTGCTTTTTGGAACAATCACTATTGTTCCGGTATATTTATTGAAATGTAATTAAATATTCAAAATTGGGATTTTCAAAAATAGATTTTTTGAATTAATTGGACACACGATAAAAACATAGGAGTTAATGATGATTAGACTTATTATTTTTTTTATTTTTATTTCGTTCACAACTTTTGCTCAAACATTTCACAGATATACAGATTCCCTTTTTGTGCCATTTGAAACAGAAACCAACGCTATTTATGCTACTGTTCCGGAATTAAATTCTCCATATCAAGGGGAGAGTTTCACTCATTCAACATCACTAAAATTTCACTTCTTTGAACCACAGGGAGATACTCTTGAATACCGTCCTTTATTAATCTGTGCACACGGAGGAGGATTTGTTTCCGGAAATAAAGAAAATGATGATATGATGGAATTGTGTAGAATTTTTGCAAGCCGTGGTTATGTTACTGCAACAATTCAATATCGCCTCGGTATGAATTTATTAAGTCCAATTAGTGGAGCAAGAGCAGTTTATCGAGGAATTCAGGATGGGCGTGCTGCTGTTCGTTTTTTCAAAGAGAATGCGAACACGTATGGTATTGATACAAATTCAATCTATTTTATCGGAAGTAGTGCAGGTTCTTTTATCGGGTTACACAATCTTTTTATGAATGAAGAATCTGAGAGACCGCCGGAATCATATCAAATTTCAAATTTTCCACCAACTACCAACGACGGACCTGATCTTGGTTCACTTGATGCAATTGAACCTACTTACATTCATGGAGCTCATCCGAATGCAATAATTTCACTGTGGGGAGCTTTGCAGGATACACTGCTTATAAAATCAACTGATAATGGAAGCCCTGTTCTATTAGTGCATGGAACCGATGATGACATTGTTCCTTTTAATGTCGGTTCACCTTTTAATTTAGTTTCATTACCGCCAACTTACGGAAGTAATCCGATTAGCAAAAGATTATCTAATTTAAGTTTTAACTTTGAAACATATTTTGTTGAAGGAAAAGGACATGAATTTTATGGCGTACTTAACGGGAATTGGAATCCCGCACCAAATGCTTACTGGAATACTGTTGTTGCCAAAACTACTAATTTTTTGTGGGAACAGCATAAACCAACAGCAGGTTTTAATTTTGATATTGCTAGTGGCAGTGTACAATTTTACGATCAATCAATTGGAGCAACACAATGGTTTTGGAATTTCGGAGATGGAGCATCAAGCAATGAACAAAATCCTATTCATGAATATCAGGAAAGAACTTATACTATAAACCAACTTGTTCAAAATGAGTTGCAAAGCTGGGATACAACATCTATTTCATTAACAATTATTATTGAAGGAATTGGCTTGGATAATGAAGTTCCGACTAAATTTGAACTGTTTCAAAATTATCCGAATCCGTTTAATCCAACAACTACAATTAAATACTCTATCCCAAAATTAGAGACGGGACATATTTCAACTGTCAAATTAAAAATTTACAATGTTCTCGGTCGTAAAGTAGCAACGCTTGTTAATAAAAAACAATCACCAGGAAATTATCATGTGATTTTTGGAACGGATAATTTACAGAGTGGAATATATCTATACTCACTACATGTTGATAATTTTAAACAAACTAAGAAAATGATTCTACTAAAGTAGTTAGTTAAAATTCAAACTATCTTAGTGTAAACTATTTTTCTTTAAAAGTTACTGTCATTGGAACACCTTGAAATCCAAAATGCTTCCTAATGGTTGCTTCCACAAATCTACGGTAATTATCATGAATGTTTTTCGGATAATTGGAAAACAATAAAAATATAGGATATCGTTCTCCCACTTGATTTATAAACCGTATTTTTACTTCCCTACCTGTACCTGTAGCCGGAGGCGGTGTTTGTGCAAATTCAGGCAGCAGAGTATCGTTCAATAATTTAGTAGCTATTTTCTTTGAACGCTCCGCTTGAATTTCCTTAGCAAGAGTAAACAATTTAAATATTCTTTGTTTTGTTAATGCAGAAATAAACATAATCGGCACATAATTTATAGAACCGAGTTTATTGCGAATTTTTTCTTCAAACTCTTTTGTTGTATTGCTATCTTTATCAATTAAATCCCATTTATTTACGGCAATAATAATACCTTTTCTACGCTGTACAGCTTCTTGAATTATATGTTGATCTTGTTTTTCCAAGCCAAGATTTGCGTCAAGCATAATAATCGCGACATCACAATCGGCAACTGCCCGCAAAGTCCTAACATTGGAATAAAATTCAATACTCTCCTTTACTTTTGTTTTTCGTCTCATTCCCGCAGTATCTACAAGTACAATTTCTTCACCGTAATATTTTACAACCGTGTTTAGACTGTCGCGAGTGGTGCCGGCAATATTAGTTACAATACTTCTTTCAATACCGGACAGAGCATTTACTAACGATGATTTCCCAACATTCGGTCGCCCGACAATTGCAAGTTTAAGTCTTTCATCTTCCTCAATTTCGCCGAGTTCAGGCAGAACCTCGACTAATTCGTCAAGCATATCCCCAATGTTTCTGCCGCTAAGTGCTGAAATATCAAAAATATTTTTCATCCCGAGACTGTAAAAATCGTTTTTTGCCAAAGCAAGAGTTTCATTATCGGCTTTATTAACTAATACAAAAGAAGGTTTGTCGGCAGTACGCAAAATATTTGAAACTTCCTTATCAACCGGTGTAACACCTACACGTCCGTCGGTAACAAACAAAATAGCATCAGCTTCTTGAATTGCAATATAGATTTGGTCTTTGATAGCAATTTCAAACAAATCTTCAGAATCCGGAACATATCCACCGGTATCAATCAATTTAAATATTCTTCCGTTCCAGTCAACTTCACCGTAAAGTCTATCTCGAGTAACTCCGCTTGAGTCATCTACAATTGCACTTTTGCTTTGTGTAAGTCTGTTGAAAAGAGTTGATTTCCCAACATTCGGTCGCCCGATAATTACTACGAGTGGTGCTGCCATTTTTTGCTCTACTTAAATATTAAAAATATGAGTGCAAATATACATAATATTAGAATCAGAACAGATGGCAAAAATGTAAAGCGGGATTTTATCCCGCTAAAATTTATGCCTTATTCCCAAACCCACATCATATTTTACAGCAAATCAAGATATATTTCAAATTGCGAAGCAATTTTCTAATTCACAAACGACATAAAAAATTTAATAGGGAGTACTTTTTCAAGTTTTTAATAGTCGGATTAAAAATCCGACTTACAATATTACTATTTCATAATATATGTTAAATCCCATTCATCCCAACTTTCAACCAAACCGGCTTTAACAGGATTTAGCAGAATGTATTTTAAAATATTCTGCATTTCCTTTTCATCTCTAACAACATGATCATAACTTTCGGACTGCCATAATGCACCGGTTTTATTTACAATAAAATTAATCTCTTTAGCAGAATACCTCTTGATTGAATGCATAATTTTCTCAATACTTCTCGCCTCCTCATTCATTGAAGCGAGAAAATGAAAATGATTCGGCATTACTGTAGCTGCTATTAATTTGTAATCCTTATTATCATAAAACTTAATTGCATTTAATACAATAGACCCAAGCTCTCCGAATAATTTAATTTTGTTTT
>CAZXDS010000243.1:0-4244 GCA_964639525.1 uncultured Melioribacteraceae bacterium
AATGATTCCGGCAAAATTATCCATTGGGATGGAAGTAAAGCGAGCATTTTCAAAGAATTGGATAATGTAGGGATTCACGATATTGATGGAAATAACGATAACGAATTTTGGGTTGCCTCAAACAATTATTCCGTTGGAAAGATAATATTTGCTCATTACGATGGTTTTAATTGGGATGAGCAAACAGCAGAATATCCCAACTTTTTATATCCACTACTAACAGTGAAAGAGTTGGATCAAAAATCAGTTGTTGCCGGAGGTTACAAAGCTCATCTTTATAATGGCAAAAAATGGACAGATATGGGTATAATAGAAAATTTGCAAATCGAAAAGATACGTGGTTTACAAAGCAACAATTTATTTGCAGTTGGAGATTACACAAGTATATGGCACTTTAACGGAATAGATTGGCATTTTTATAACTCGCTTTATACACCAAACGGCGGTGTGCTTTATGGTGTTTATGCAACAGCGAACAAGGTTTTTGTAGTTGGAATAAATAGCTCACATAATAAAGCCATTGTAATAAATGGTGTTCAAAATCAAAAACAGAGTATCGGAAGATATGAAGCAACATTCTCCGCCTCTAACGGAGTAACGCAGCTTGCAGCGGGAGTTTACATTTACAGATTAACGGTTCGTTCCGGTTTGAGTAATAGCTTTACTTCGAGTAAAAAAATGATACTTTTGAAATAATTGTTTAATCAATTATTAAATAGTTAAAAATCAAAAGGCTGATTCCGAAAACCGAATCAGCCTTTTATGTAATGTGTAAATCAATATGGGTTTTTCAAGAATTTAGTGAAGGCGATACTGTAGCAACCAATTTGCAACTTCAAACATTCAGATACTGAACACATACAGATCGTTCAAATGCCTTATCTTGCAGAAATTCTATTCTTTGTCGAAATATAATTATCAACTTTTAAAGCAAGCAATGCAAAAAAATAACCAATAATTGAGCCGATTATTGCTCCAATTACAATATCAAACGGATAATGTACACCTACATAAGGTCTTGAAAATGCAAGCAGCGAAGCAACTATAAGTAAAGCCCATTTGTATTTTGGAAACAATTTTAGAAAAAATACAGCTGCTGCAAAATTGTTTACGGCGTGTGAAGACGGAAAGGAAAATGATGAAGTTTTTCCTACGAGAAGTCTTACATCATTCAAAGCATTACACGGACGAATTCTTTGAAAATAATGTTTTAGTAAATTGCTGCTTAGTTGGTCTGCAACTGCAATTACAAGTATTATTCCAATTCCTGCTATTTTACCGAGCCTTCCGCCTTTGATGAAAAGAATAAGCAATAAAATTACATAGGCAATAATCCAATTTTGTAGATCCGTGATGAAAGGAAAAAATTTATCAAAAACAGGATTTGCCATTGTGTGATTTATGAAATAGAAAATTCCTAAATCTATTTTGTACAGAAAATCAATCATAATTTGCCTATAAAATGTAAGTAATTTTTTTTATCATAAAATAGTTAAAAAGATAATATAAATTTTAGCTTCTATTTTTGAAATGATTCTCTTTTTTATTCAAAATTTTATTTAATTTCTAATATAAAAGAAAAATATTTATGTAAAAATAATTACTTTAATACTAAAACTTTGTTTCGATAATATAATGATAAATTAATTTTTAAATTTAATTCCGAATAGGGTAAATAATTTGTCCGCAAAATCCGGCAAAAAGAAAATATTGAAAGAAAATACTTCAAATGAAAGCAGTGCAAAGAATTTAATTATCATGCCGCTCAGAATGCTTGCAATATTAAGTGCAATTTCCGGTGTGCTTGCACTAATTTTTGAGGTTCAATCTCTTGTAATTCATTCGCTTGAAGTTTACATTTCAAGACTTGCCGCAACTGTAGTAGCATTTGTTGTTCTTGTTATTTCGCAGACGGAATTTGGGAAAAAGAAACCTGAAATACTTGTGCATGCAATGGTAATTGCGGTTATACTTTCTTCCGGCTTTGTTGTTTACCGAATTCCCTCAATGTTTCAAGTTAATTCCAATATCATTGCATTGTATGTTTTTATGATTGGATTGTCAATGGGGTGGAAATACATTCATCAAATGGCTGCAGTTGTTTATTTTCTAATAATTTATTTTGCTGCAATAATTACCACTCCGGTTCTTTATTCAAATACCCAATTAGTAATAGAAACTTCGGCGATTGTTATTGTTCTTTGCATAATGTCAGTTGTTTCGAGTGCGGTTATTTATAGTGCCCGAGAAAGAATATTTGCAGGATTGCATAGAACCCATCCGGAATCATTGGGAAAAGAACACAATTATTTCAAAGAAATTTTACGGAATACTCCTATTGGGTTTTATCAATTCCGTTCAAATGGGAAAATAATTTTTGCCAACAAGGCATTTGCCAATATGTTTGGTTTTGAATCGGTTAAAGAAATATTAAGTAAAAATATTTATGAATTGATATTTGAAAAATCGAAGGAAAGAGAATCATTAGAAAAAATTCTTTTGGAGAACAAAAAGATAAAAAATTATCGAATGTCGTTAAAGAAAAAGGATAATTCTAAACTAATAGTTAAAATTGATGAAAGGATAGTGCATAACGATGAAGATAACTCCGATTATCACGAAGGAAATATTCTTGATATTACGCAACAAATTAATGCAGAAAATACAAAGAAAAAAGAATTAGAAAAACTAAAAGCTGAAAGCACGAATGCAAATTACAAAGCCAATAGTGCTGTTTATAATAGCCAAGTAAAGTCTCAATTTCTTGCAAAAATGAGCCACGAAATTCGAACACCGATGAACTCGGTTTTAGGATTTTTAACTTTAATAGAAAACGGTTTATTTGACAGCGAAACTGAACTTAGAGATTTTGCTCACAATGCAAGAATTTCTGCGGATTCGTTACTGGATATTATTAATAATGTCCTTGATTTATCCAAAATTGAAGCGGGTAAAATGGAATTAAGTGAAGAGGAGTTTTCGATTCGTGAGGAAATTGAGAAAGCTATTTCAATAATTAAAACAATTGTAAAGGAGAAAAATTTAGAAGTTAATTCAAATATTTCCTCAGGTGTTCCAATCTCGGTATTTGGAGACTCGATAAGATATCGGCAGGTTGTTGTAAATCTTTTGAGCAATGCCAGCAAATATACAAAGTCCGGTTCAATTTCCATTGATGTTGATATTGTAAAAAAAACCGATGCAACAATAAAAATATTAACAACGGTTTCGGATACAGGCATTGGTATAAAAAAAGAAAAATTATCACAACTGTTTAAACCTTATATTCAGTTAAGCAATGAAAAGAAGATTAACAGAAAGGGTACCGGATTGGGTCTGATAATCTGTAAAGATTTTGTTTCGCTTATGGGAGGCAAAATAGATGTTGAAAGCGAGGAAGGGAAAGGAACAAAAATACAGTTTACCGTTGTGCTTGGGTTGGAAAAGAATTTTCTTAAAACAAAGGGCTTCGATGAGTTGAATGAAAGTGAAGATTTAGTATCGGAATCGGATACATATATTGAAAATAAAGAAGTTGTACATGAAAAAGTTGAATTACCCGAAGGAAAAGAAAGAACATCAGCACAAAATAATTCAACGGCTAAAATTGTGAAAATAAATTCCAAAATTACTACCGAACCAAAACCGCTTATGGAATCAATTGAAAATAATGTGCAGTCATTTCCACGAACCACAATGAGAAAAAAAAGATTACTGCTTGTTGAAGATAATCCGATTAGTCAAAGAGTTGAATTGAAACTTTTACGGGAAACCGGTTATTCGGTGGACCCGGTTTCAAACGCATATGATGCAATTGCCGCAATTAAATCCAACGCTTTCGATTTGGTTTTGATGGATATTGAAATGGAAGATATTAACGGAATTGAAGCGACACAAAAAATTAGAGCTTTGGAACCACCTGTAAATAAAATACCAATAATTGCCGTAACCGCACATTCAAGTATGAAAGACAGAGAAAGATGCCTCGCAGCAGGAATGGATGATTATATTGCAAAACCAATAAATATTCACTTCCTTAAAATGACAATCGACCAGTGGCTGAAAGCGGAAAGAAGATAGATAAAATAATTACCCGAATAAAATCTGAAATCATTTTGAGCATGATTTTTACCGGTGCTATATTTGTGTTAGAAGAATATTTTATTAAGCTTATTTAAGATATTCTAAATTAAATTCCGAGATACTAAAAAGTTGAACCGGCAATTTAAATATTTTAATATACT
>CAZXDS010000244.1:0-4202 GCA_964639525.1 uncultured Melioribacteraceae bacterium
ATTTTTTATATACTCTTAACGTGTTGTTTTTTGTAATCTTAATTTTGACCCCGAATCGCTGGATTAACGAATAATGAAGTGAAACAATCACTTCTCCCAAAGGGATTCCGTGAATAAAATCAAAAATCGTTAATCCTTGTTCGAAATTATGACAAACAAACTGCAGAGTTTTTCTTTTGGGCTATCGCATTGGTAAATTACATTGTGACTAAAGTCGGAATCGAATAGCCCAAAAACTTACTTCATTATTTTATTTATTGTTAATCACTTTTTATTTTTTTAATAAAAACTTAAACTTATCCAAATTGAAACCTGCTTCCTTAGCCATCGATTTTAACTCTCTAACCAATTCCATTCTATTGGCAATAATTAATAGCAATGAAGTAAATTCATTCTCATCGGTTTTTAATTTCCGGATAGCCCTTTTTATTTTTTCATCATTATTGAAGTTGTTCTCGTTTTTCACAGATGTGGGAATTTCTAACTTATCAACTTCATCCTTTATTAATTGGATAATATTTATTGTAAATATCCAATCCAATAAATCTTCAAAACGCTCTTGGTTAATGTACCAAACACCTTTGTGATAATTTGCATTCATATAAGCACGGGCAAATTCATTATCTAACAATTTTAAAAGTGTTTCACTCGCAATATTTAACAGCTCCGTTACATTATAATTTTTATCCGTATCTAACGGATTGAAATCGAATAATTTCCCGCTGAAAATAATCAAAGTATTCAGAAACGAAATTTCATCATACAACTCGTTTTCACTTCTTCCGAGCCTTTGTAATATATTTTTGAAAGGAATATCAAGTAATAATGTTGCAATAATATTTTCGCTTACTTTTTCATTATCAGTTTCAAAAAGCTCTTCCACTCCGGCAACAGTTAAATAGAGCAGATAAAAAAGTACATTTTCCCTGTAATTACCGTAATGTGAAAGGCGGAACGTTTTCAGTAAATTTGTTTCAATCCGCAAAGGCAGTTGTCCTTCAACAATAAAAGTATTTATCAGCCGTGAAGTAAGAATGGCGTCCTCTATTTTTGAAGATATTTTATTTGTACCGGAAGTAAGATTATAATTCATTTTTATTTCGGACAACACTGATTCATAATCATTACAAAAATATTTTATCTGATTTGTAAATTCCACATTCTTTGAATGTGTTATCAGTCTCGCAAGTTCCTTAACAGTATCCGGTTTTAACAAGTTTTCAAATGTTGAATGAATCGGTTCAAACTGCATTTCCCTTATTGCACGTTCAACAGATTTAACCCCGTTTCCATTTAGTCGTTTAGAAATTCTGCTGTAAATTCTATCCTTATCAAGAACTTCTTTAAAGTCAATAAAAACACGTGCTTCAAAACCGTTAAGTTCAACGTAAAATCCGCTCTTAAATATATCAAAACCGCTACGAATATATTCCATGCCTGAATGATTATCTTTAAATATATAATAATAATTAAAGTCAGTATTTAAGTTTAAAGCATGTGCGAGATTTACTTTTCTAAGTTCCTTATTACTACCATAAAGTTTCGGAGATGATACGGTAATTGTTCCACTTGCTCTTTCAAAACGATTATTATAAAACACCAATGAACGCTCGCCAAAAGCCGTATTGGAATAAGCGAAAACATTTTCGTTAATGTAATTGCCTTCATTAAAATCATAAATCCAAAAATTTTCCACTTCGCTGAAGAGATAACGTTTTTTCAGCAACGGAAAAGTTTCTCGCTCGTGTCTTTCGATTAGCCAACCTTTAGGTTCCTCATTGTAATATGCCCGTTTGTACTCCATTCCGTATTTCTCGGTAAAACCCTCAATTTGCCCGTGAGCAAACATCGGCAATCCGGGCAAAGTTATCATAAGAGTAAGAACACCGAAGTATTTATCGTCAGTCCCGAATTGGTGAATTGCCGTTTCCTCATCGGGATTGCTCATAAAATTAACATAACGTTTTAATATTTCAGGTTCAAATTCCAAAGTATTGGTAATTAAATCACGATACTTTTCATTTTCTTCTTTCATCAGCATGTGCATAAAAGCACTGTTGTAAACACGGTGCATTCCAAGAGTACGAACGAAATAGCCTTCCATCATCCAAAATGCTTCGGCGAGCAGAAGTGTATCGGGAAGTTCATTATTAATTCTGTCAACAACTTCACGCCAAAATTCAACAGGGAAAAAACTGTCGAATTCTTTTTTAGTCATTGAATAATCGGTGCGGGCAGCAATGTCTCCGCCTTTGCCCGGTTCCGGATACCACAATCGAGAAAAGTGTCTCTTGGCAAGTGTCATTGCCGCATCAAAACGAATAATGGAAAACTTCCGAGCGACATCAAATATTTTTTCAATAACCGCATCACGTACTTCCCTCTTCAACATATCCAACTGGGCAGTATCATTCCACGGCATTACCGTGCCGTCATTCCCGTGATAAATATAGCGAATATCATTATTTCGTTTATCAATTCTGCGGAAAACCACTGCGGCATCGGAACGATTCCAATATCCGTCTTCAATTTTAATTTCAATATTCGGGTCTTCAGAAAGATCCTCGCCGGTAAATTTATAATTCGGAAAAGGACTGTCTTTTCTTTGAATGAAATAATCGGGGTGGTCAATTATCCATTGTGAATAAATTCCCGTGTGATTCGGCACCATATCGCTGGCGAGCCTTATTCCCTTCTCATTACATCGCTTGTGCAGATTTTCATACGCTAAATCTCCGCCAATATCTGCCGCAATGTGATAATCAAAAAGTGAATATGCGGAAGCAACTGCATCAATATTTCCGAGAATATGCTTTATTCTTTTGGAAGCACTGCTGCGTTCCCAAATTCCGATTAACCAAAGACCGTTAAAACCGTGTTTGGACAAACTCTCAATTTCCTCTTCGGGTATCAGATCAAGCCGGGAAATATTTCTTTGATATTTCTTTGACAGTTGATCCAGCCACACGTAAATGTTTTTTGCCAGTAAAACAACATTCGGCATCCAGTCAATATCCTTTGTGAATCTTTCCGGTTCATCATAATCGTCGGCACTTTCTTCCGCATACTTATAGCCGGATTTACCAAGTGCAAATTTGTAGGCATCCTTGGAAACCCCTTTGAACTGCGGAACGATTGTCGGAGCATCACCGCCGAATTGTCCGAGAAATATATCTTCTTTACTCAGGTCTTTGCTGTGCATAATTTTTTTCATAAACTCAGCGTCGAGCAGCAATCCCCAATTAGCTCGGATAAACTCCAATTGATCAATCAAACTGTTCGGATGTTTAAATAAAGGAATTTTTAAAAACGAAATAACATCCATTCCGCTGTTAGCAATCGGTAGTTCATTTTGGAAAAATGTTTCCACTTGCCCAATTATAATTTTATAATTTAACTTATTGGTTAAACGGTTTTCATCAAACAATTCTTTTAATTTTTTACCGGCAGGGTTTAGATTATCTAAATATAAAAGGATTAATTCTTCAAGTGCAATTTCATAATTGGGTTTTGCTCCGGTAAAGTTTTGCAAATAATCCAACGTAGTTATCTTCCCCTTGTATATTTCGGATGGAGGAAATTTTTCCACAAATTCAAATAGAAGACCATACAGTTGCTTATCGCCGACGGATGAATTTAAGTATTTATATAACCTGCTGAAAACACCCGGATTTTTGCTGTCTTCGTAATTTCTTAACACATAGTGGAATATTTCATCCAGCAATCCAAGTGCATTAACCTGCCCTGGTAAAATATTTTCATTTGTATTTTTAGTTAAATTGAATTTGTAAACAAAATTACGAACCGCAGAAAAATTTGCAAATATAACATTTCCTTGTATTGAGAATATTTTATCATCAAATTTATATTTTTTTCGGATCTCACCGGAGATGTGAAACTCGTATTCAGGTTGCGAACTTTGGCATTTTGTCATTTTTAACATTTGAATTTTTAGTCAAAATATTTCGATTGTAAATATAGTTAAATGAAAATTTATTTTTGAATATCCGAACTTGACTTTCAGTTGTACTAAGCAATAATTTGTTGTGCTATTCAGCAGACTTCCAAATTATTTCAACAGACTTTAGGCAAAATATATATGTAGGAATCTATATTTGACCAGCAATTCGGGGGCAAAATTAAAACTATGTAAAATAATGATTTATAACGATGATAAAAAATATTTCGGCAAAGACCGAATC
>CAZXDS010000245.1:0-4183 GCA_964639525.1 uncultured Melioribacteraceae bacterium
AGCCTTATGCCGGATTAGGCTACTGCCGAAATACTTTTCTTTGTACGTGGAGCATATTGTTTTTAATATTTGCTGCGGTGAATTAATTTTTTCTCTGAATTGCTGCTGCAATTTGTTTTATTCTGCGTAAAGAAATTAAACAATGCTATTTTATACTAAATACAAATTGGTATATTTATTAAGTTTAAAGCCTAAGTATTCCGGCTGTTTTTTCTTTCAATTATTTGTAAGCGGCAAAACAAACTTTGAAAAGATAAAATCTTTTAATCAAAATATTTTTATAAATCACTGTTTTTAGTATTTTCACACTACTTCAATTAAATAATTATACGGAAATTATGGACTATACTTTTTCAGACGAACATAAGATGCTTCGTTCAATGGTGAGGGATTTTGCGAACGCCGAAATTCGCCCTTTATCTGTTGAAATAGATGCAAATGAATCAATACCTCAAACCTTAATTAATAAATTAGCGGAAACGGGATTGCTGGGAACCGCATTCCCTGAAAAATACGGAGGCGGTGGTTTTGGTGAAGTCGGTTATTGTTTGGCTCTTGAGGAAATCACAAAAGCTTGTGCTTCCACGTCTGCGTTTGTTGGTGCGCATCAATCAATAGGAACGAATGCAATTTATCTTGGTGGTTCGGAAGAATTGAAACAAAAGTATATGCCTGATTTAACATCAGGGAAAAAAATAGCAGCGTTTGCTTTAACAGAATCCGGTGCCGGTTCCGATGCGTTTAATTTAAGTACTAAAGCAAAGAATGTTGACGGTTCTTGGATTTTAAACGGTGAAAAGATATGGATTACTAATGCAGGTATTGCAGATATTTTTTCGGTATTTGCAAGAACTGAAAAAGGAATTACCGGTTTTGTTGTTGAAAATAATTTGCCCGGTGTTGTTGTAGGTCCAAAAGAAAAGAAACTTGGAATAAGAGGAAGCACTACAAATTCAATTTCATTTGACAATGTAAAAGTTCCCGAAGCAAATATAATCGGGAGAGACGGACGAGGCTTTTTAATTGCAATGAAAACATTGGACGCAGGCAGATTAGGAATTGGAGCAGGTTCACTCGGTGCTGCAAAGGAATTGCTGAGGCTCTCGGTTGAATATGCAAATCATAGAAAACAATTCGGTAAAGAAATTTCAAAATTTCAGGCAATACAATTTATGATTGCTGAGATGACTACAAAAATTTATGCAATGGAAAGTATGCTTTATCGCGCAGCCCAAAAATATGACAGAGGAAAAGATGTTTCACAAGAAGCTGCTATGGTAAAACTTTTCTGTTCCGAAAGTGTTTCGGAAGTAGCGGATTTAGCTCTACAGATTCATGGTGGTATGGGATTTTCGCGAGAATTGTCAGTCGAAAGATTTTACCGTGACTCAAGAATTCTGAGAATATTTGAAGGCACAAGTGAAATTCAAAAAATGGTAATAAGTAGAAAAACCATTAAACAAAAAGGTGATTGGAAACTATAATGCACGATGTACTTGTAATTCCATCAATAGATATTAAGGACGGTAAAACTGTCCGTGTTGTTCAAGGTATTCCTGAAATTGATACGAAGGCATATGGAAATGACCCTGTAGAAACTGCAATGCTTTGGCGAACAGAAAATGCTAAAATAATTCACGTTGTTGATTTGGATTGTTCGTGGACTCACTCTCACAAAAATTATGATATTATTTCCGAAATTTGTGATTCTGTTATTATCCCCGTTGAAATGGGCGGCGGTGTTTCTAATATTAAAGATGCAGAAGAAATCTTTAAGCTTGGCGTTTACAGGATTATTATCGGTTCTTTAATTTTTAATAATGAAAAAGAATTTTTGAAAATACTGGAAAAATTCAGTGCTCAAAAAGTTGTTGCCGCAATGGATGTTGTAAACAATGAAATAGTAATCAGCGGAAGAAAATTACACTCACAAACGTCTGCCGTTAATTACGCGAAACATCTTGCTGAAATTGGTGTAGAAAGAATAATAGTTACTGATGTAAAACGAAACGGGATGCTAAGTGGTCCAAATATAGAATTGACCAAAAAAATTGCGGATGCTACCGGCATTAAAATTACGCATTCCGGTGGAATAAGCAATTACGCTGATTTAATAAAAGTTGCGGGAGCGGCTCCTTCGCAAATTGACTCTGTAATTATTGGAAGAGCATTATACGAAAATAAATTTCCATGCCAAAAAATTTGGCGTGCAGCAGAATCGGATATTTTTACTTAAGGATTAAATATTATGATAACAAACAAAGACATTCGACACGGATCTAACTTTTGGACAAATTTTTTCAAAACCCCAACTGAAAGTGAAGACTTGGAATTACTGTTAAAACAAATTCCAACATTCGAAGAGCTAAAATCGAAATACATAAAACAACTTGTTGATCTTCTTCACAACCGTGAATACCAGCCGAATGAAAATATCTTTTTACAAAATGACCCCGGTATAGGTTTATTTATTATTAGAGAAGGCGAAGTAAAAATAAGCCACAAAGATGAAGATGGGAATACTTATGATCTTGCAGTTCTTACCCGCGGAGACTTTTTTGGTGAAATGGCAATGATGGAGGGTGATGTACGCTCTGCATCGGCAACTGCAGTAAAAAAATCAAATTTAGTTGCAATTTTTAAGCCCGATTTGGATGAATTTATTGACCAAAACTTGAAAGCCGGGATAACAATCTTAAAAGGATTTGCCAGAATATTATCCACAAGATTAAAAAAAGCAAACGAAGAATACTTTAATCTTTTTTCAGAACAAAATAAAGGAGGTTAGAATGGATATTCAAAAAATATTAGTTCCTGTTGATTTCTCGGATTATTCAAAAAAAGCATTGAATTATGCAGTTGAATTTTCTTCTAATTTTAATGCCAAACTATATTTAATTTATGTTGTGGAGCCACAAATTTATCCTGCCGATTTTACAATGGGACAAGTAATTCCAACATTTAACAATGATATTTCAAAAGCCGCAGGAGATGAACTTGAACAATTAGCAAAAAAAATAATCGGTAACAAAATATCTTATGAAACAATTACTAAAATCGGACAGCCCTTTTATGAAATAATTGATACTGCCTCAGATGTTAATGCTGACTTAATTATAATTGCTACTCACGGTCATACGGGAATGGAGCATTTGTTATTTGGAAGCACGGCAGAAAAAGTTGTTCGCAAAGCTCCTTGTCCTGTTTTAACTTTGAGAGAACCAATCAAAGGTTTTAAATTTGAAAAATAGATTTTTAAGAAATGAAAGACCAAAAATTAAATTTAATTTTGAAGGACAACATTTCGGGCAGCACTGAATTATTGCAGAAGCTCATTGGCTATTTTTTGCAAAATACAAATAACATCAGCGATAAGATACTTGTAGAATTAAAAGATTATTTCAAATCTTTTCAAACTATTACCGAGTTTTTATCAGAACTTCAACTATTTATTCATGAAAAAGACAGGGTGAAAATAGTTAAATACTTAAAATTATATTCAGATAATACTACTAAAGAGTTAAATTTAACTTTTCAAAATGCACTTCCCTACTTAGATAAAAAGAAGAAATTCGTAACCATTTCAAACAGCAAAACATTACAATTTGTTTTTTCCAATTATCAAAATCTTTCACCTGATTTAGAAATTACGGTATTAGAATCTCGTCCTCAATTTGAAGGAAGAATATTGGCGAAAGAATTATCAGAGAATAATATTAAAGTAAGCATTATTACTGAGGGCATGGCTGCAAACTCTGTAGAAGAATGCGATGCCGTTATAATTGGCGCTGATAAAATCTTGAGTAACGGCAGCGTAATTAACAAAACCGGAAGTAGAAATCTCGCCATACTCAGTAAATTTTTTAATAAACCTTTTTACGTTCTAACAAGCAAAATCAAATTTTCAAATTTCGATAAATACGAAAGAGATTTACACAACCCTCATGAAATATGGAGTTCCCAACCGAATAAGATAAAAATTAGGAATTATTATTTTGAAAAAATCGAAGCTGATTTAATTACTAAAATAATTACTGATTAATGAGTCCACTCTAAAAAGCCCCAAACGGACTAAAGTCCGTTTGGGGAAGTTCGTTTTTAGTCTGTTTCCCCACGACTGAAGTCGTGGGTTAGTAAAAATATTACTTTTTAGAATGGACCCATTAATGTTTACTTAAAAATA
>CAZXDS010000246.1:0-4165 GCA_964639525.1 uncultured Melioribacteraceae bacterium
ATTCGTAAACTCTCTTCTTTGTTCTTCGAGTGTTCTTTTGTTTAATTTTATTCTTGAGTCCACTCTAAAAAGCCCCAAACGAACTGAAGTCGTGGGTTAGCCAAAATATTACTTTTTAGAATGGACTCATTAATTACGCGGATTTTCTATCCGACTCAACAAAAATAGGGTCTTTGCCTTTTTTGCAGACATCTTTTGTAATTAAACATTTGGCAACATTTTTCTTGTTAGGAAGATCATACATAATATCGAGTAGAATATTTTCAACTATGGAGCGCAAAGCACGGGCACCGGTTTTACGGTCAATTGCTTCGCTTACAATATAATCGAGAGCAGCTTCTTCAAATTCAAGCTCAATGCCTTCCATCATAAATAATTTTTTAAACTGTTTAAGAATTGCGTTTTTCGGTTCACGCAAAATTCTTTTCAATGCTTCAGTATCAAGTGAATGAAGCGGAGCAATTAAGGGCAGCCGCCCAATTAGTTCGGGTATTAATCCGTAGCGAAGAATATCTTCGGGAAGTATGTTTTTAAGAAGTTCGTCTTTATTCAGCGTATGTTTTTTGTCGTTATCAGCATCGAAACCGATTATATTTTGATTCAATCGCGAAGCGATAATAGGTTCAATTCCGTCAAAAGCACCGCCGACAATGAAGAGAATATTTTTTGTGTTTACGTTAATCAAACTTTGTTCCGGATGTTTACGCCCGCCGCGCGGCGGAACGCCTGCAACGGTTCCCTCCAAAATTTTCAACAATGCCTGCTGAACACCTTCGCCGGAAACATCACGTGTAATTGATGTGCTTTCGCTTTTTCGAGAAATTTTATCAATTTCATCTATATAAACAATTCCTTTTTGTGCTTTTTCAAGATTGTAATCGGCAGATTGCAATAAACGTACAAGCACGGTTTCAACATCATCGCCAACGTAACCGGCTTCGGTTAGTGTTGTTGCATCGGCAATGGCAAAAGGAACGTCGAGTATTTTTGCAAGTGTTTGAGCAATTAATGTTTTCCCAACTCCGGTAGAACCAATCATCAAAATATTGCTTTTTTCAATTTCAACATCGTCAAGTTCAAAATATGCAGGGTCGGCGTTTACTCTTTTATAATGATTGTAAACAGCAACAGCCAAAACTTTTTTTGCATAATCCTGCCCGATTATGTGTTCATCAAGGCTTTTTTTAAGCTGTTCCGGTGTTAATAATCCTTTTACGGCGTGTCTTTTTTCGTAAGCGGCGAGATTGTTTTTTAGAATGTCAACGCTTGTTTTTATACAAATATCGCAAATATATACATCGGGTCCGGCGACCATACTCGTAACTTCGCTGCCTGAACGACCGCAAAACGAGCAGTGGACTTCTTTGTCATTTGGTGATTCTTTCATAAAATATTGTTACCTTTTCTTATAATAGCATTAATAATTTTCCTCGACTGAGAAAAATATACCGAGTTCGGATATTTTGCAAGTAATTTCTCAAATATTGTCTTGGCTTTGTCATCATTTTTTAATCCGTTCAGATAAACTTTGCCCAATAAGAACAACGATTGATCGGAATATAATTTTGATATTTCCGATTTTGAAAGCTGCTCAAAAATAGGAATTGCTTTCATATAATCGCTTGTTGCCAAATATAATTCCGCAAGTTTGAATTTCGACATTTGTTTAATAATAATTTGCTGCGACGAGGATTCGATTTTTTGAAATAGTTTAATCGCTTTTTCAAAATGAAATTGTTTAATTAATCGTTCACCGGCTGCAAATAAAATCCCGTTGAGCGAATCGGATTTTAATGTAGTTATTAATATTGAAAGTGCAATTGCATCGTTTGCCGAGTTATCTTTTAATGAACTTGAAACTTGCGACAACAAGCTCAATGCTTTTGTGTTTTTGCCCCGCCAAAAATTTATTTCGGCAAGTTTATACAATACGGCATTTTTTATTGCTCCGGAATTTTTACTCTTTTGATTAACAATTTGGAAATACTTTTCCGCATCTCCCAAATTATTTTGAATTATGCTGATTTCACCAAGCTGATTTGCAGCTAATATTCCGTAATTAGAATTAGGAAATAAACTTATAACACGGTTAAAATATTCCGTTGCAGAATCGTAATTCAACAATTTTTCTTTATAAATTATTCCGGCATCGTATAGTGCTTCCGTTTTGAAATAATTAGGAATATTTTTTTCATCAGTAAGTTTTTGAAAATTTTCTGACAGCCGTCCAAATTCAAAAGCACCGCTTGTATCAGGCGTAGAGATTGTTTTCCATTCGTTATTGTTTAAATATTTGTCGTTAAGCAATTGAAATTGTGTCCGTGCAAAACCCATTTGAGCAGCATAGAAAAAAGGTTGATTTGCATAATTCTTAATCAAATAATCATAACCGAAATTTGCAATTTTAAAATCATTTTGGCGAAATGCATCTTCGGAAAATTTGAAAATCCGGTTTCCTTTTTCGTTGTGTTTATTATCGAGAGTTTGAATTATTTCAAAAGCTTTTTCGGAATCTCCTTTTACCGAATAAAGATAACCTAACAGTTCCTTTACAATATCCGAATTGTTTTCATCCGAAAAATTTTGCACGCTGTTTAAAGTTTCGTCCAAAGCGGGTTTGCGTGAAATGTATGCTGACATTCGATTTTTTACCGAAGCAATTTGTCGCGGATCACGTTGAATAATTTCGCAATATTCTTCGGCGGCATCGGAATATTTCATTAACACCGAAAATAAATTAGCCAATTCATACGAAAATATATTTGGATTTTTTGAATAATTTTTGCCTTCTCTCAGAATTTCAATTGCAGCGTCGTAATCTCTTATTTGAATAATATAATTAGCAATAATTCTAAAATTCATTTCAGCATTATTGTTCAAATGAGTTGCTTTATGCCAAACAATCGAAGCGGAATCACGATCTTCTTTTGTGTAATAAGTTGTTCCGAGCAAACCGTAGTAATTTATATTTTGCGAAGAAAGTGTAATTTTTGATTGCAATAATCCGATTGATTTATCGTATTCTCTCAACTGTACATAAATCTTGTTAAGAGATGTAATTACATTATAATTTAACGGCTGAATTTTATCAAGATATTCAAATATTGATTTTGCTTTATCAAACTGCCGTGCGTTTAAGTAAGATTGAGCAAGCCGCTGTTTATTGGAGAATTCATTTCTTGATTGTGCAAAATTAGAAGTAAATGCTGCAAATATTAAAATCAAGAAAATGAGTTTTATTGGTATTTTGTTTTTGTGTTTTATGTTTTTCAAGTAATAATTATTTAATAGTCTTTCTATAAATCTTAGCTTTCTTTGGCTAACTCTATTGCTCTGTTAATCAATTTCGGATTAAGCCAAGTTCCCTTTTCTGCAAGTTCAATCAAATTTTTCTTTAATGATTTTATCAATCCCTTCTCTTTCGCTTTTAATAAAATCCCGATTGTTCATGTTAGATTAAAATCAAGTTGCTTGGCATATCTTCTTGCCCATTATTTCATCTAAAATTACTATATCGGCATTCAATTCTTTGGATAGAATCACGATTTTTAATATGCTTAATTTCAATCCGTTTTATTACTGATAAATCTTTATAATATAATTTGTTACTTCCGATTTCTATTTCTTGAAAAACAGCGTTTGGAATTGTAATTTTTCCATATAGCTCTTTTAACAGGTTAATTTTTGCAGAGAAAGAATCGGTGTTGTATTGCAAATAATTTTACGCATTTGTCAGGTCTGATTCTAAATCATTTTCGAGGTTTTTCTGGAAATAAGATACATTATATTTCTGAAGCAATTCAAGAAAATCAACTCGACTTAGACTTAATAATTTTGCTGCTTGTCCGGAGAAGATTTTACCTAATTCATATAATTTTATTAGCGATATTCTTTTCATTTCATTTTCAATGAAAAAGCTAATGATTCCGGATATTTTATTGATATTAAACGTTCCATTTTTTTTAGCAAATTTAATCAATTTTCTAATATTTTGCATTTTTTAATTTCTAGTTTGGCTTAGCCTTTTAAAATGTGTTTGAAGTTTTAATAATTGAACATGAAAAAAATTATTTGTGTTTTTTTGTGATTTCCCAATTCCCGTTAAATTAACAGTGATTCAGAGTCAAAATTTCTGTAACACAGATTATTAATCTGTGTTACAGAA
>CAZXDS010000247.1:0-4059 GCA_964639525.1 uncultured Melioribacteraceae bacterium
TTGTTTTACAATTTTGTTGAGCCGACTTTCCTCAAAGAGTTCTGCGAACAGTCGGCTTATTTTACAGCAAAGAATAGCAAAGTAAAAAACTATTTAACAATTGCGCTTCACTGATGCTGTTGTAAAACATTTTTCTTTCCGTTGTTGCGCTGAAGAAACAAACCGTCCATCGGACTCTGCGAGGAAAGTTTGTTTTACAATTTTGTAAAGCCGACCTTCCTCAAAGAGTTCTGCGAACAGTCGGTTTATTTTAAAATGAACCATAAAAAAAAACAAAACTGTGAGTTTTATATATGAGTCCACTCTAAAAAGCTCCAAACGGACTAAAGTTCGTTTGGGGAAGTTCGTTTTTAGTCTGTTTCCCCACGACTGAAGTCGTGGGTTAGTCAAAATATTACTTTTTAGAATGGACTCATATATATCTAATTTAAAAGTGGGCAATTATTATTTTCATCGGCAAGATGGCAGCGAACACAATGATTATTATTTGGAATAAAATTTTTGTTCCTAATCTGACTAATAATATTCCGAATTTCATTGCCAAATTCGCTCAATTCTTTTTGAGTAACATCCTTTACAAAAGGTTGTTCAGGCTGATTTAAAAAAATCAATTTGAGTGTTATTCCTTTTGTATTCGGGAAAATGTTTCTCACAATAAAAGCATAAAACATCAATTGCGGAATATAGTTTTCAGCTTTTTCAGCAATCTTATTAGCAGTTATTTTATCGGTTTTATAATCAACAATAATAATATTTTCATCGTCAATAATTAGTTTGTCAATAATACCGTACAAATAATAGTCTCGTATTTTTACATAAATTTCAAATTCGTTTTTATATTTTTTATACGATTTAAAATTAGCATAAGTATCGGATGAAAAATACTTATTTATTATTGTCAAAATTCCTGAGGAATATTTATCAATTATCTCCGGATTATAACTTAATATTTGTGTTTCATTAAGTAATAACTGCCTTATCATTTCTTTGGTTTTATCAGGCTCAACTTCTTTTTCCAATAATGAATGAATTATTCTGCCCTTTACATCAGCGGGCAAATTACTTTCTTCGTCTTCTCTAAAATCATCATTCCCCTTATTTTGTTCGGGGTGAATTAATCTAAGTAGTTTAGCGTAACCGAATTCATAAGTCAATTGATATTTTACGGGACATTGTTGAAAATATGCAATTTTAGTCGCAGAAATAATCTCGTCTTTTTCGTTATCAATAATTGGTGACACAAGATTTTTCTTATCAAATAATTGAATCTCCGCTTCGTTAGCAGCTGTAATCTCGCTTATCTTTAATGAAGTTGATACAGGAATTTCAATACTTAAATCTTTTAAAAACGTTTCATAGTTTTCTTCGGCGGTTTTCATAAATTTCAACTTACCAACTATTGATAAAGCGTCTTCCATGAAGTCCGTTTTCAATCCTTGAGAAAGCAATTTAATAAATGTATCCTCACTAAATTTATACTTTTTGTGCGAAGCTGAAATAAACAAATTATCTTTTGCCCGCGTAACCGCAACGTAAAGTAATCGTTTTAATTCCGCTTTACTTTTTCGTGTTGTAATATAATTATAAATTGAAACTATCGGCGCTGCCGAATATTCGCTGAAATAATTTTCATCTTTCGGAATTTTTGCCAAAATCCCAAGTTCTTTATCAACATATATTTCCTTGCTTCTAACAGCTTCACTTTTTGTAGTTTCATTGCATTTATAAAGAAACACCGTATTAAACTCCAAGCCTTTAGCCTGATGAATAGTCATAATTTTAACGGAATTATCTTCTTCGTTTATCGGTGCTTGGCTTTCATCTTCAACTCTGTCAATTGCATCTGAAAGATATTCCTTAAAATCAAAAAGAGTTCGGAACCCCCGCTGCGAAAAACCGTTTGCAACGTGAATTAGCTTTTCAATATTTGCCAATTCTTGTTTTGAGTTTGCTTTTGAGGCAATTACACTCAAATAACCGGTATCATCCATTATTTTACGAATCAAAGCTACAGTTGAGGATGTTGATGCAAACTCCACTATTCCGGTTAATTCATTTTTAATAGATTCAAATTGAATTTTACCGGCAGAATAATTTTTAAACTTGTTAAAAAATGTTTTTCCTCGCTCCAGCGAAACTTCAAATAATACTGTGTCAGGCAAAGAAAAAAACGGAGACCGCAATATGCCGAACAAGGCAATATCATCGTCAGGATTCAAAACAAATGATATAAAATTAAAAATATCATAAATAGATTGGCGTTGAAAAAATCCCTTTCCACCGGTAATTGCATAGGGAATTTGATGCTGAATAAATGATTTTTCCAATTCCGGAAATGAAGCGCGCTTACGGCAAAGAATAGCAATATCACCATACTTAATATCACTTTCATAATTGCACAATTGAGATATTTTTTTGGAAACCAAATCACTTTCCGTTTCCTCTTCATTTTCTTCATCGTGAAGTAAAAATTGAATTTGTCCGCTATCTTTTTCCGGTCTTGCACACAGCAATTCATCGTATTTCACCTCGTTGTAGTTCGGGTCAAAATTTTTGAATAGTTCTTGAAAAACCACATTTACAAAAAAAGCAATTGGAGGAGAGACTCTAAAACTATGCGGTAAATTTAAGCTGCTGCTGTTATCTTCGTTTTCAATAATTTTTTTAGTTGTTCTTCTAAAAATTTCAGGTTCGGCATCACGGAAGCGATAGATGCTTTGCTTTTCATCCCCAACTATAAAAAGATTGCCTTCGTTTAAGTATTTTAAAATCGGCATAATAATATCATATTGAATTTCATTTGTATCTTGATATTCATCAATCATTATGAATTTGTATTTTGCATTTAACTGCTCACGTACAAAATCATTTTTTAGTACATCTTTTGTTTTAAGCAGAATGTCTTCAAAATCGAGAAGGCTCAACTCCTTTTTTTTCTGTTCATAAATAGAATGAGCAACATTGAAAACCTCAAGTACCAACTTTCCAAATTGCGCAAGTTCATTACTTAATGAAATATCAACATCATTAAATTTCAGTTTATCAAACTCCGAAAAAAAATCTTTAACAGTTTCTATCTCATTTTCTAATCCTTCCGCCATTTTTTTTGAAAGAAAACTTCTGGAGCGGATGCCGCTTTTGGTAGTAATATTATTTTCTATCTTAGTTAAATGAATCAACTTTTCCGCAATATTTTCAGTTTTCGCAATTGCAAATAGTGATTCATCTACTGCAATAGTAAATTCATTTACTTTTTCTTCTTTTACTTTATTTGTGAGAGTTTTTATTGAAGCAATTACTTCATTGAAATTATGTAAGATATTTGAAATTTTTTCTTCAAATTTTTGATTAAAATAATCGCTTATTTCCATTGCGTTATTTGAATAGATTGTCTTTTCTATTTCGAGAATATTTTTCCGATTTTGAAGAAGGTTTTTCATTCGTTCAGCCATAATTGTTTTTGACCCGAAATAACGAATTAGCTTTTTAATTCTTTCGTCCAATTCATTTGTTACATCACGAACTTTAAATAGTTCTTCAATGCTCAATTCCATCAGTTCATTGGAGGTATTTGCATCGGCGGGCAAAAAGTTGGCATCTATTCCGGCTTCGGGTGAGAACTCTTTAAGTACACCAATGCAAAATGAATGTATTGTGGAAATATTTGCCGACACAAGCATTCGCCGCATATCTTCCAATTTTTTTATTATTCGAGCTTCCTTTTCTTCTTGTAATCGACTATCAATCTCCTCTGCTATTTTTTTATACAGCTCTCCGGCGGCTTTCTCGGTAAAAGTAATTGCAATAATTGAATTAAGCGGGATGTTTTTATTTACAGCAATTTCCACAAAGCGATTAGAAAGCACAAACGTTTTGCCCGAACCTGCATTCGCAGTAAGCGAAATGTGCTTTGTGAAATCTATTGCTTTTTGCTGATATGGAGTTAGAGTATTCATTGTAATTATGAATACTAATCTAATAAAAAAGGATTTGAAAAATTATTGATTGTTAGTAAATCTACATATTGGCAATTCAGAGTCAAATAATGCAGCTTTCAAT
>CAZXDS010000248.1:0-4032 GCA_964639525.1 uncultured Melioribacteraceae bacterium
TTGACTTTTCACACAGTCTCTTTAATCGTGGGTTAATAAATACTTAGAGCATTTGCAACCGTTTTAACGGTTTAAATAATTCACCCATAATTGCTGTACATAAACAAATTGTTTTTCAGCTTAAGAAAATAATTTATTCTATTTTCCTTCTGCAATATCTTTTGCAAGCAATTCATTAATTGAAGCGGCAGCTTTTCTGCCTTCTCCCATTGCAAGAATTACGGTCGCTGCACCAAGCACAATGTCGCCGCCGGCATAAACTCTGTCCATCGAAGTTTTCTGATTTTCATCCGCAATAATATTACCCCAACGGTTGTTTTTTATTTCAGGAGTCGTTGCACTTATCAATGGATTACTATTATTTCCAATTGCAACAATTACCGTATCAAGGTCTAAAATAAATTCACTGTCAGGAATAGCAACCGGTCTCCGTCTTCCTGATTTATCCGGCTCACCAAGTTCAAATCTTAGACATTCCATTCCAACAACTTTTGATTGCTCATTGCCCAAAATTCTTTTTGCGTTCTGCAAAAATAAAAATTCTACTCCTTCTTCTTTTGCATGCCCGATTTCCTCATTTCTCGCCGGCATTTCATTCTCAGTTCTTCGGTAAACAACGTAAACCTTTTCCGCACCAAGTCGCAATGCCATACGAGCAGAATCCATTGCTACGTTTCCGCCGCCGAGGACGGCAACAACTTTGGATTTGTATGTCGGTGTGTCAGCATGTTCCCTGTCGAAAGCCCGCATAAGATTTGCACGAGTTAAATACTCGTTAGCTGAAAAAACACCGATCAAATTTTCTCCGTCAATTCCCATAAAAATCGGAAGTCCTGCGCCGGTACCTACAAAAGCGGCATCGTAACCGTCTTTTTTTAACAAATCTGCTAATTTTCTCGTTTTGCCTACTACGAAATTAGTTGTGATTTCTACACCCATTTTTTCAAGAGTTTCAATTTCTTTATCCACAATATCATTCGGCAATCTGAACTCCGGAATTCCATAACGCATAACTCCGCCAAGTTTGTGGAAAGCTTCAAAGATTGTAACGGAATGACCTTCACGCCTAACATCGGCGGCGACTACCAGTCCGGCAGGTCCACTGCCTACCACAGCAACTTTTTTACCCGTTTCCGGTTTTACTTTTGGAATATCAATTGTACCCTGCTCTCTTTCCCAATCGGAAACAAAACGTTCCAGTCTCCCTATAGAAACAGATTTATCAACAGTCTTGAAAACCTTGCCAACAGAGCAATGCAACTGGCATTGAGTTTCCTGCGGACAAACTCTTCCGCAAATTGAAGGAAGCAAACTGGATTCTTTAATAACATTTACTGCTTGCTGAAATTCCCCTTCCGCTGTAAACTTAATAAACAAAGGCACATCAATATTTACCGGACAATCACCTACACAATTCTGCGTAGGGCATTGAATACAACGCATCGCTTCAATTTGTGCTTCTTCAGCCGTATATCCTATTGCAACTTCCTCAAGGTTATGTGCTCTTACAAGCGGTTCCTGCGATGGCATTTCCTGTACAGGAATTCTTATTCTTTCCTTTACTTTTAGTTCGCTAATTCTCTCGGCGTATTCTTCAAATATTTTATGTGCTTTTTCACTAATTACTTCGGGTGCTATGAATGTCATTATTTTTCCTCCTTCTTTTCATCATCAAGTAGCTTCGCTTCTGTCATAGCTTCAACATAACATTCGTGTTTTTCATGTTCAATATCCTTAAACTCACCAAGCCGTGCCATCATATTATCAAAATCAACAAGATGCCCGTCAAATTCAGGTCCATCAACACAAACAAATTTGGGTTCACCACCAACTATTACGCGACAACCGCCGCACATTCCGGTACCGTCAACCATAATTGTGTTTAATGAAACTTCGGTGTAAACATTGTAAGGCTTTGTTGTTAGTGCGCAGAATTTCATCATAATCGGAGGTCCGATAGCAATTGCCATTGCAGGCTTTGGGTCCCGCTCGCAAATTTCTTTTAATGGTTCTGTAACAAGTCCTTTTCTTCCGTAGCTGCCGTCATCAGTAACTACAATCAATTCGTCGGCAATTTCCCGCATTTCATCTTCCATAATAATTAAGTCTTTTGTTCTTGCTCCCATAATTATTATCACTTTATTCCCGGCTGCTTTCATTGCCTGTGCAATCGGGTGCATTGGTGCAACACCAATTCCGCCGCCTACACAAACAACTGTTCCATAATCTTTAATATGCGTTGCGTTACCAAGCGGACCAACCAAAACAGGAATGTCATCCCCGACATTCATACGTGAAAGTTCATCCGTTGTTTTTCCTACTACTTGAAAAATAATAGTAATTGAACCTTCTTCCGTATCGGCATCTGCAATAGTTAAAGGAATGCGCTCGCCGTAATCTAAATCCAACTGCAAAATAATAAACTGTCCTGCTTTTCTTTCCTCAGCAATTAAAGGAGCTTCAAGACGCATTAAATAAACTGCATCGGATAATTGCTCCTTATACAATATTTTACTCATCAACAATTCTCCTTGATTTTATAATATCAATAAATAAACATTTAATTATTAAAATTTACTCTCAATTAAAAGACAATCTTATCCACAAAAATATTAAATAATTATATAAGATATTCAAATAATAGGAGTTCATTGAATATTTTATTGGTTTCGTTAATAATACTCTTTAACTTATTTAAATAATTTTCACTATTATTGTAAATTGAATAACTATTTTGGAGGATAATTTGATCATATCAGTTCCAATTGAAAGAATGCCCGGAGAAAACCGAGTTGCTTTAACTCCTGATTCTGTTTCAAAATTAATAAAAAAAGATTATCAAATTCTTATCGAAAAAAATGCGGGTTTAAATGCCGGCTTTACTAATGAACAATATGAAGCCAAGGGTGCTAAAATTGTAGTAACTTTAGATGAACTATATGAAAATCCGGATATTGTTTTGAAAGTTCAGAGACCAATGAACTATCCTGATTTGGGAATTAATGAAATCAATTTAATCAAAGAAGGAACATTGGTAATTTCATTTATGTATTCTCTTCATTATCCTGAAGTTACCAAAAGCTGTGCTGATAAAGGCATAAATGTTATTGGAATGGAAGCAATTCCACGAACTACATTAGCACAAAAAATGGATGCATTAAGTTCACAAGCAAATTTATCCGGCTACAAATCAGTAATTATGGCGGCAAATGAATTGAAGAAAATTTTTCCACTTATGATGACTGCTGCCGGAACAATTCAACCCGCAAGAGTAGTAATTATGGGAGCGGGCGTTGCCGGACTTCAAGCTCTCGGCACAGCTAAACGATTGGGGGCTGTAGTTGAAGTTTCCGATATTCGCCCTACAGTAAAAGAAGAAGTTCAAAGCCTTGGAGGAAGATTTATTGAAGTTGAAACCGACGAAAACATGCAGGACGAAGGCGGCTACGCAAAAGAAGCATCGGAAGAATTTTTGCGGAAACAAAAAGAATTGATTTTCAAACATATTACAAATGCTGATATTGTAATTACCACTGCATTAGTTCCCGGTAGAAAAGCACCTATTCTTGTAACTGAAGAAATGATTAAAAATATGAAACAAGGCTCTGTGATTGTTGATATGGCAGTCGAATTCGGAGGGAATTGTGAAATTAGTGAATTGGGAAAAACCGTTTCTAAATACGGTGTAAAAATAATCGGGGAACCGAATATCCCGAGTTTGGTAGCTACTAACGCAAGTGATGTATATTCAAAAAATTTAATTGCGTTATTAGATCACATCACAGTGGAAGGAAAATTAGACTTAAATTTGGATGATGAAATTGTTAAAGGCGCCATGCTAACCTTTAATAAAGAAGTGATTAATGAAAGAACAAAAGCTTTACTAACTAATAATTAATAAAATATTTTGATAATGAGGAAAATATGGAAACAATAAATCTCTTATATCACATTTATGTTTTTGTGCTGGCAATATTTGTTGGATTCGAGTTAATAACAAAAGTCCCTCCTACTCTTCACACACCTTTAATG
>CAZXDS010000249.1:0-4031 GCA_964639525.1 uncultured Melioribacteraceae bacterium
TTTCCAAATTTCTTATTTCTTATTTCTAATTTCTAAGTTCTAAGTTCATTTAAGACTTTCCCGCATTCTATCCATCGAAGTAATATATTCCATACTGTCAGCCTTTCTGATTATTTCAGAAGTACCATCTTCAAAAACCATTACAACATTCGGGCGTAGTGTTATAAACTGCATCCATTGTGTTACGCTGTAAGCCCCAACATTTAATATAACAATTTGATCTCCTTTTTTTAAGGTTGGAAGAACAATATCTTCACGAAGACAATCAATGTTCATACAAAGAGGTCCGTAAATTGCCGCGTTTTCAGTGAAAGTTCCACTTTGCTGTGCAGGAACAATTTTATGTTTAAACCAAAAACTTGTAAATAAATAATTTACTCCGGCGTCAACTATTATTGCTCGTTTTCCGGTAGCCAACCGTTTTAGTCCAATTACAGTGCTTATTAAATAGCCTGCGTCATCAACCAAAGCACGTCCGCTTTCAAGAATTAGTGTCGGCATTTCTTCGAGAGGTAATGTTAAATTGAGTAACTCAGAAGTTATTGCATCGGCATATTGTTCATAGTTGGGAAGAATTTGCTCTGCATCAAGATACTGTCCTTTAAGTGTATTGTTAGATGGCAAACCACCGCCCATATCAATATATTCAAGATTTATATCATATTCGTCATGCAGCATTCTATAAAGTTCAACAAGTTTTGATGCTGCAATTCTATACGGTTCTGTCGTCATCATATAAGTTCCAATATGAGTGTGAAGCCCGATTAAGTTCAATTTATCGGATAAAACTATTCGTTTAAGAGCTTGTTCAGCTTCGCCGTTTTCGTAATTGAATCCGAACCTGTCCCACCTTGGATAAATACCAACGTCCATATTTACACGAATGGCAACGTTTGCCGATTTGTCTAATTTTTCTGTTATCTGCAATAATGAATAAAGCTCATCAAAGTGGTCAATGTGAATTTTTGCTCCGTCATTTACAGCCTTTGTTAAAGCCGCTTCACTTTTATCTGGTCCGTTAAAAATAATGTTTTCTCCGGTATTTCCATTTTTCTTTGCTCTTTCATATTCATAATCTGAAACAACTTCAGCCCATGAACCTTCCTGATGAAATATTTTACAAACAGCATTTAAGTAGTTTGTTTTATAAGACCACGCAAATTGAACTTTCGGATACCGTGTTTTGAAAATTCTGTTCATTTTACGGTAATTTTCTCTAATCTTTTTTTCAGACATTACAAACAACGGCGAGCTGTATTCATTAATTAAACTGTTAATAGAAATTCCATCTATTTCAGTCATGGGTTTTTGAACCGGCGTTGTACCGAATTTATTCATTAAACCTGAATATTGCTTTACAATAACGGGTCTTTCATAAACTTTTTTACTCATGGAAAAGTTCTCCTTTCACAGTTATATTTTCAAATTGTTTTATATCGGTAATCAAATCCCAAGAATAGCGAATAAATATTTTACCAACTTCATATTTTTCAAAAGTTTCTACTTCGTTGCCAAGTGCAAGTTGAACATTTGCATAGGGAAGATTCTGACCGGCTCCTACAGCAAGATAAACCCATGCAGGGAATCTCGGATTAATTTCGAGAAGATAAAATTTCCCGGTTTCGGCATCTTTAATAAATTCAAATTCCGCTCCGCCTTTCCATTCCAATTTTTCAATAATATATTTCGAAATATTAATTATTTCCTCTTCCTCAATCGTAACACCTGCCCAGCCTTTTCCTTTGTCGGTTATTGACATTTTTTTCATTGGAACGGCTCCTACGGTTCTTCCGGTTCCGTCTCCGAGTCCGACTACATTGTACTCATCACCTCGCAAAAATTGCTGAATGATAATAGGTAAGCCCCATTTACCGCTTAATTTATTGAATGCGGAAGCTGCTTCATCAAAGTTATTTACGACATAAGCATCATAAAATATTCCTTTAACAACAACAGGATAATTGAATGAAGTAGGTATTTTGTGTAAGTCATTAAAACTTGTAGCAAGAATATTCTTGGGTGCCGCAATATTATTTTCTTCACAAAAACTGAATAATCTATCCTTGGCACGAATATTTAATTGATCTGCATTTGGTAAAAATGTTTTGATTCCTATTGAATCCAATTTTGAAGATAATTTTGTAAACGCATAAAGTTCTGCATCGAGTGTGGGAATAAGCACATCAATATTTTCTTTTTCATTAATTAGTTTTATTCGCTCAAATAAAATATCAAGCCCGCCGGAAGGGTAGGGAATTAAGTAATTACTGTCGGCAACTTCAGGCATATATGCACCGGGTTCGAGCACATCATAAAGCAAACCCACAATTTTTAGATCTTTATTTTGAGAATCTCTTATTCCGCGTATAACCGGAACACCGGGACCCGGATTATCTACATTATTTAATCCTGTTACCGCGACTTTCATAATTTTTCCAGCAGATTAAAATTTTTTAATTGGTTCATAAACTCTGTTAAATCTCTCTCAATTGTCGCTTCTTCAACATCATAGTTTTCCTTTATCTGAGCGGAAATATCTGTCAAAGTTTTTTCCGATTTTAATCCTTCAACTATTTCTTTTGCAATAGGATTTAAAGTAAAAGAATCTCCGGTTGAAGGTAAAAACAAAAATCCGTTTTCACTTATTGCAAGATTCGATGTAATTTTATATTGTTCCATTTGTACTCCAACTTAATAATTTTATTTTCATTCTTTCAAACTTCCAAACTTTTCATGAGGGCTTATTCGTCGTCAGCCGGAATTCAGCATGACGGTTTGTTTTTATATCTCAGTCACCCTAACACAGGACAGAACCCAAACATTTTCAAAGATGCTGCTCTGCATCAGTCTGCAGCTTATCATCAGTTAAACAGAAGAAATCATTTTAACAGCATCATCTTTTTAGTCATTTTATTTCCGTTAAAATTAATTTGATAAAAATATGTCCCCGAAGCAATTTGTCTTCCTAATGAATTTTTTCCGTTCCAGACCACTTGGTGATTACCCGAAATTTGTGAACCGGAAAATAAACGGTTCATCAATTTACCTGAAATATCAAAAATATCAATGCTCACATTTCCAGGTTCATTTAATGAATAAGAAATTGTTGTGGATGGATTGAACGGATTAGGGTAATTTTGTTTCAATTTAAAATTTAGGTTAACAACTTCTGTATGGATAACTCCAGTCGGTACACCCGTATCATAAACTTGGTAAGAATATGAAGTATAATCAGGATAGTCATATTGTGTGAATGTACAGTCCAAAATACCGTCATTATCTGCATCCCAAATAATGGGGTATGAATAATAAACATTAGCATCATTTTTTTCAAAAATAATATTACTGTTAGTGATATCAATTATTTTGAATGATTCTCTGTAGTTATCGGAAGAACCGGCATAGCCGAGTACATAAAATTCAACAATCCCGTCACCGGTTAAATCCTCGCCAACAGAATAAATTTGATTCCCTGCAGTTTGTTCATCTATTGTAAATTGATAAGTGTATAATGGATTTTCAGAAAGTTCTCCGTCCATTATTTTAATATTTGCAGCATCAATAATATAAAATCTACTTATCCAATTACTTCCTTCCTTTTGAAAGCTGAGCCAACCGGATGCATTAGCCGAGCTAATATCAGACGAAGACCATTTATTGCTCCATTGTGAAAATGTAATAGAAGGAATTGTTAAAAGTATAATAGCCAAAATAATTAAATAGTTCTTTTTCATAATATGTCCTTAAGTTTCAGAATAGTATCAAATTCAGTGCCAATTGACAATTTCTTTGATTTTTACAGTTTTTTAATTTTAATTTTGCCTGAATACGCAATTTGTTTGCCTGCGTTTATAAAACATTCAAATATTATCAAAATTATTGTGTAGAAAATCTACAATAAAAATATACTGTTACAGTATCCTAACTTAGCAAAAAGGGACATTGTTTCCTAAAGCGATATGAATACGGCAATTATAGAGTCAAATAATACAGTTTTCAATATTAAATTGTTGTTGTAGAACAAACTTTCC
>CAZXDS010000250.1:0-3918 GCA_964639525.1 uncultured Melioribacteraceae bacterium
AAAGTAATATTTTGATTAACCCACGACTTCAGTCGTGGGGAAACAGACTAAAAACAAACTTCCCCAAACGGACTTTAGTCCGTTTGGGGCTTTTTAAAGTGGACTCATAAATGAGTGCCCCGCCGATTTTTCAGTCGGTGTTGTAATAATGATTTTTATATTAATTGTTTTCCACTTTTCATGAAAATCCCATAAGAGACAAACTTAGGTTTTTTACAACAATTATTTTACCGCCTTGCTGCCGAAATATACTTGCAGTATCACACAACAAACTGTAATTTTGTAATATGTCCGAATCAAAAGAACTGTTTATAAAATATCCGCAAAAGCGGGATGCCGTTTTCGTACTCGGTGCCGGAGCTTCCCAACCCGATGGTGTTCCTTTGCAAAGATATATGCTGCCCAAAATTCTTTCGGGCGAAATTGAGGAAATTGCAAAATCGGAAATCGGCAATAAAGTTATAACCTTTATTAACGATAACTTTACTTATGACACTTCACTTTCTCAATATCCGCGACTGGAAGCGGTTTTTGGCTTTTTAGATTATTTTATTCAGCAAAACGAAAGTTTGAATCAGAAATATCCGCATTCCGAAATTGTAACAATCCGAGAATACCTGATTAAACTGATTTATTACATTGTTAATTTCAGAACAGACAAGCACAGCAAATACTATCACAAATTTTGGCAGGGAATTCAAAAGCACAACAGTAATGTTTCCATTATTACTCTCAATTACGATACATTGCTTGAGCAGTCTTTTGAATTTTTGTTCAAACACTTCGGGTATATCGATTACTGCCTGCCGTTAATGAATTATGAAAAAACAGTTAGACTTAAACCTTTTAACTTTTGGATAAATCCCCGCGAACCCGTAGTTGTTGAAGAAAATGAGCAGCCTGTTTCCATTAAAATAATAAAAGTTCACGGCAGCCTAAATTGGAAATACTGTAATTGCTGCAATCAACTTTTGCTTACACCGTGGGATAGAATGATTGACTTAAAAAAGGGGAAATTTCTCGGCTATACTTATCCCGACTTAAAAGAATACGAGTACGTTTGTCCGTTGGACGGAACGGATTTTCAGACATTAATAATGCCGCCTTCTTTTGTAAAAACACTTAATCACCCGATAATTTCACAATTACTTAATGAAGCTGCGCGTGAAATAAGGAACACAAAAAAAATCGTGTTCGTCGGTTATTCCCTTTCCGATGCTGATGTTCATATTAAAGCACTTTTCAAAAAACAGCTTCAGAACGATGTTGAAGTTTACGTTATTAACAGCAGAATTACAGATAATTTGAAGCGAAAATATTTATCATTAAATAAAAAAATTAAATTTATTGAGAAATCTTTTGAAGATATGGTTTTTGATGAAAAGTTGATTCATGAGCTTTTGGAATTTGATTAAATATTATTTCAAAATCAATTTATTGCATTAACAATATAGTATTCTTTAAATGTAATTTGATTTCAAATAAAATTAGTAATGAGAAATAAAGAAAACCATATAATTCAAATTGCCGGAATAATTGATAAAAATGAAGCCGACCTTTTGATAAAGTCCGGAGTAAATTACCTTGGTTTTCCGCTAAGACTTCCGGTTAATAAAGAAGATTTATCGGAAGATTCTGCTGCAGAAATTATAGCAGACTTTCCGGAAAACATTAACGGTGTGCTGATTACTTATCTTGACAATGCCGAAGAAATAAAATCATTTGCAGCTAAACTCGGAGTCGATTTTGTTCAGCTTCACGGACAAATAGAGTTATCGGAACTGCAAAAACTGAAAGTGATTTCTCCCGATTTAAAAGTGATTAAAAGTTTGATTGTCCGCTCCGATAATACAAAATCATTGGAAAATGAAATTGAATTATATACTGAATTTGTTGATTATTTTATAACCGATACTTACGACCCGAAAACCGGGGCTACCGGAGCAACGGGAAAGACACACAATTGGAAAATCAGCAAACATCTTGTGGAGATTTCTACAAAACCGATAATTGCAGCCGGCGGATTAAATGCCGATAATGTTTATGATGCAATAAAATTCATAAAACCTTTCGGTGTTGATTCTCACACAGGTGTTGAAAATAATGACGGACGAAAGTCTGTTGAAAAAGTAAAACTTTTTGTCTCAAATGCTATTAAGGCATTTAACGAACTAAAATAACAGAGAAAAAATGAATATTAAAAATGGTGAATATTTAATAAGTACCGACAAAAGTAAATTGGACGTTGGAATTATTTACAATTTTATTTCCCAATCTTATTGGGGAAAAGATGCAACAATCGAGAAAATAAATCGTTCGATAGAGAATTCGCTTTGTTTTGGAATTTATATTAACAATACTCAAATTGGCTTTGCCCGTGTTATAACAGACTTTGTCGGTTTTGCTTTTATTGCCGATGTCTTTATTGTAAAAAATTTTCAGGGAAGAGGTCTTTCAAAATGGTTAATGAAAGTAATTTTGGATTATCCCGAACTTCAGGGTTTGCGGCGATGGATGCTTGCAACAAAAGATGCACATTCACTTTACAAAAAATTCGGGTTCAAACAATTGGAAAACCCGAAACAATTTATGGAACTTCACGATTCGGAGAAATATCCTTATTGAGATTTTTTTCTAAAAAAGAAAACTGCTGTTTATAATTAATAGGGCTTTATAAATGAAATTGAACATATTATTTGCAATTATTTTATTCGCATCCGAGCTTTTTGCACAATCAAACACAAATAAAATTACACTTACCGTTATTTCCTCTCAAGTAAATGATTCCTCAAATGTTTATGTATCAGGCAACAACATATTATTCGGAGATTGGAATGCCGGAAAAACCGAGCTTACAAAAATAAACGATTCTGTTTGGAGCAAAACGTTTTCATTTCCCAAAGGAACAATTTTGGAATTTAAGTTTACAAAAGGAACTTGGGAAACAGAAGCTCTCTCAAGCAAAAAGGCAATTCCTCAAAACACAGTGGTGAAACTGATAAGCGATACAACTATTGCACAGACAATTCACTACTGGAAAGACGAATTAAATCCGATTAATAATTTTCACGGACAAATTACGGGAACTGTTAAATATCTTAAACAATTAACCGGCAATGGAATATTACCTCGCGATGTTATTGTGTGGCTGCCGCCGGATTATTACAAAAACAAAGCACGCCATTATCCTGTTCTTTATATGAATGACGGACAAAACATCTTTGACCCTGCAACATCAAGTTTTAGCGTTGATTGGCAAATTGATGAAACCGCTGATTCGCTTATCCGGAACAATGTTATTGCTCCGCTGATAATTGTTGGAATATATAATACTCAAGATAGAAACCTTGATTATTCCCTCGGGAAAAAAGGTTCGGCATATATGGAGTTTGTAGTAAACAAGATTAAGCCCTTAATTGATTCAACATTTAGAACAAAACCCGGACGTAAATATACAGCAATCGGCGGT
This sequence comes from uncultured Melioribacteraceae bacterium, assembly GCA_964639525.1. GTDB lineage: Bacteria > Bacteroidota > Ignavibacteria > Ignavibacteriales > Melioribacteraceae > CAZXDS01. The sequence goes on from CAZXDS010000250.1 coordinate 3,470, forward strand.
TCTTCAATGGGCGGACTGATTTCTTTTATGTTTGTTTGGCAATACAGTTCGGTTTTTTCGAAAGCTATTTGTATGTCGCCCGCTCTTAAAATAGATCAATTTGACTTTGTAAAAACTATTGCCTCCGATAATTCAAAAAGGAAAAACATTTATATTTATCTTGATAACGGCGGAATTGGTTTGGAAGAAAGGCTTCAGCCCGGAATTGATGATATGCTTAACATTCTTGTAAAAAAAGGTTTTGAATACAATAAAAATTTGTTTTGGATTAAAGATTCCGAAGCTCGCCATAATGAAGCGGCGTGGGCAAAACGAATGGCATTTCCTTTACAATTATTTTTCGGGAATTAAATTATGAAACATTCATGATTGATTTTAAACACACAAGAAAGTGACAGCGATTCAGAGTCAAAATTTCTGTAACACAGATTAATAATCTGTGTTACAGA
>CAZXDS010000251.1:0-3874 GCA_964639525.1 uncultured Melioribacteraceae bacterium
TAATTGCCCCATCTTTACCCATTAAGTCTCTATAAGTTGTTGCACCAGAAAGATCGGCTTTCAGTTGCTCAATCATTTCATTTGTTAGTTCCATGTCTGTCTCCGTGTAAATAGTGAAAAATAAAGTTAATAAATTTTTTTCGAAAATCTCTCTGAAGCTCCGCTCCGTACCTCCGCTCCGCTTCAGAGAGATTTAATCCATTTACACAAAACTTTTTACACTCCCTTTTTTTGCGAGTCTAAATTATTAGCATATTTTTTATTGCTCCGCTTCTTTGCTGCTAAAAACTCATTAGTTCTTTCAATCTTCCGGCTTGCCTTCGGGAGACGCTTATTTCTGTCTGATCTTTTAATATCACTTTAAAAGTACCGTTAAACCAAGTTTCAATTTTTAATATCCAATTAATATTAATTATTTGTTTTCTATTAGCTCGGAAAAAGATAGCCGGATTTAATTTTTTCTCAAGGTAATTTAAAGATCTGGGAATCATGGGTGATTTACTACTGAAGCAAACTTTGGAATAGTTACCATCAACTTCAAAATATTTTATTTCGCTTAATTTAACAAACCAACATTTGTTACCATCTTTAACAAAAAACTGATTGGTTATATAAGGATCTTTTAATCTATCCGCTTCTAAATCAACATTAGCAACTTTTATTAAAGCTTCTGCTAGTCTTCCCTTCTCAACGGGTTTAAGTAAATAGTCGAAAGCATTATACTCAAAAGCTTTCAACGCATATTGATCATAAGCGGTTGTGAAGATAACTTTTGGAACAAATTCCAATTCTTCAAGAAGGTCGAAACCAGATTTACCCGGCATCTGAATATCCAGAAAAATCACATCGGGCTTTTTTTCTTCAATAATAATTTTTGCTTGCTCAGCAGTTGCAGCTTCACCAATAATTTCTATTGTTGATTTTGTAGAAAGAAGTCTTTTCAATTCATTTCGTGCTAACCTAGAATCATCAATAATAATAACTTTCATAATATTTTACTTTAATGGAATATTAAATTTTGCTGTTACAAGATTTTCTTCAGTTTGAATTAATGATAATTTCACATCTTTTCCAAACATTAATCTCAATCTATCTGATACATTCTTTATTCCAACCTTAGTGTTTTGTGGTTTTTCTACAATTTTACCTGTATTTGTAATTTCAATAATTACATTTCCGTCATCACTAAAAATATTTATATTAATTGAACCACCATCCGGTAATTCAGAAATACCATGCTTGATAGCATTTTCAACCAAAAGCTGAATAGACATCGAAGGAACTTCAACATTCAATAAACTTTCATCAACATCAATAGAATAATGCAGTCTTTCTTCAAGATGTATTGATTGTAATTTCAGATAATCTTTCACAACATCAAGTTCATTCTGTATGGTTTCTTTTCCTGAATCGTTATGCTTAATGGAATATCTTAATAGGTTGGAAAGATGCGTTATCATATCACTTGATTGCTTCGGATTCTCAAAAATTAGTGAGCGAATATTGTTCAAACTATTAAAAATAAAATGTGGATTTATCTGTGCTTTTAAAGATTCTAATTGTGATTCGCGTGCTATTACTTCAAGTTGCAATTTTTCAATTTCACGCTTTCTATTTTGTTGTATAAAAGAAGCTACAAAATAGATTGCAATCCAAACCGCAACAATAAAACTCTCATTCAAAAAATAATAGAAAAGTCCTTTAAAACTATATTGCTGCCATGTTATTAATTCAAAAGGTTGAAGCATTAATAACGAAGCAACAATATTAGCAGTTGCTGAGATAATAATAACTGCTTTAACAACGGTAAAAATAATTTTTGAGGTTGGAAGATTTATTAGGTCGGTTTTAATTATATAAATTCGCAACCGATGAGTCATAAAAAGCAATAGACTTGTTTTAATAACCATTATCGGCAACCATTTTACGGTATCCATATCTGAGCTACTAGATATAGCTATCCCAAAGGCTAGATAGATACCCCATCCAAGTATTTGAAAAATCCAATATAATATTTTTGTTTTCATTTGTAATAAATAGTATCAAGATTTGAGAGGTGAGATATAAGATTCTTTACAAAAGCATTTCCGCACGGAACCTCACCCATCCTCTTAATTCATTTTTAGTTTTTATTGTTCAATATTTAATTGAATAAAAATTCTTTAATTGTAGATGAATACCATTCAAAATCATCCCACATGATAAAATGTTTTCCTTTATTAGTCAACTTTATTGTGCAATTATTAACATTTGCAAATTGCAACTCATATAATTTAAATGTGCTTTCGCGTGTAGCACCGTAGCCTTTGTATGCAATCCATGCACCAAGAACTAAGACCGGCACTTTTATTTTCTTTACATTTTCTCTTATATCAGTCGTCATCATTTCAAACATTGTCTGGTTCAGAGTTCGTATGTCCGATGTTTTTGTCCACTCAAGCAAAACATCAATTTTATCTTCGTGTATCGTCATTGAGCTAAACATTTGCTTTAGTTGTTCATCGGTCATTTTCTTTTCACCTTGAGCAAAATCATTATCATAATTGAAGGATTTTTTTGCAAAATCCATTTGAGATTCCGGAGTAGCGTCAGTATTATAAATTGCTGATAAATATGGCACTCCATCAACACTTACAACTTTTGAAACCAAATCTGGGTATTCGGCTGTTATCCACAAAGCAAGAAAACCTCCCATACTGTGCCCAACAATTATTACCTTTCCAAGATTGTTATCTACAATATACTCAGCAATATCATTTTTTAATTTAGATAAAAATCTATCTGTTTTAATTGGAGTTTTTCCCGCAAATCCGGCTATCTGAATTACATGACACTGAAAATCTGATTTAAGATAATTAACTGTTTCATCCCAAACAGATTTTCCTGATGCATATCCATGAATAAAAATGATAGGCTCCCCTTTTCCAGTTACTGTAACATCGAAAGAATTTGTTTTTGCTTTTACATTACCCATTAAAAACATTACGATTAATAATGTTGCACTTAAAATTGTTATTATGTTTTTTGATGTTTTCATTTCAATATCCTTTCTGTTTTATTTAAAATTTCTGTCGAAACTTATTGTAAGAAATAAAATAATAACAATAAATTATGATGAATGGTAATAAAAAATGATGAATGGTCAATTTTAATGATTAAACTCTACCGCAGTAAATCACGTTTTTGAATTCAGAACTTAGAAATTTTATTAACAAAGTTTCTCTGCTAATTTTGCATTTGCAATTTCAATGGAGTTCCCTGTAGTTAGCGATATCCCAGTTTTACTGCTAGTTCCTGTCAATGGATTGTCAAGGTTTCTTCCAGTCCTTCTCGCAAAGAATTTACTGCTGATCTGTTCTTGATTTCTAATTAATTAAGTATTTTCATCACGCGCTCCCACATTGAACCAAAAACCAAGCGAAAACGATTTTACATAAGGCAGGTTTTCCGAAACAACTGTTATGGAAAGGATTAAAAGTCAAAGTTAGTTGAAATTAGGCTCCAAAAAAATCAAGCTACTTTATTTTGTTCTAACTTTAATTCATTTATTATAGCTATTCTCAACAAGTTCAGTTTCTCATATCCGGAAATTCTATTAAGTCTTTTTTCAATTTGCATAAGCGAAACTGCCATCCATCTGCCTCTCATTTCAGAAGAAGACCATCTTGTAACTTTACCGGCATATTTACTAATCTGAGAATTTAGGCTCTCTATCATATTGGAAGTCATTAACGATTTCCCCAGTTGTTCTACTAACCCAAGTTTGTGTAAAGTAAGAGTTTGTTCTAAGCCTTCATCTAGAGAGTTTGCAGCAGAACGGTTAATCCCAAACTATGCAATAGAAAAAAAGAAAGGAGTCTCTATATTTTGAATT
>CAZXDS010000252.1:0-3706 GCA_964639525.1 uncultured Melioribacteraceae bacterium
TTTTCCGATTAAATTTGCCATATTTCTGTAACACAGATTATTAATCTGTGTTACAAAAATTTTGACTCTGAATCGCTGACAGCAAATTGTATGTTTGTAATGTTGTAAAAATTCAGTAGCATAATAGTTTAATAAAATAGAAGATAGGTGAAAAAAATACTTAAAATACTAATATTCATTATCGCGATAATAACTTTATTTATAATTCCAAATAATAATATGAAAAAAAATGATTTCCGTTACAGCTCGGTTTTTAAGCTATCAGCTGATGATGCTAATTGGGTTGAAAAGCAACTAAGTGGGATGACGCTAAGAGAAAAAATTGCTCAAATGGTTATGCCTTATGCTATGGCTACAGATACTGCAGATGACCCTGAAAATTTTGCCCGCCTTGTAAATTTAGTGCAGAATGAAAAAGTTGGAGGAATATTATTCCTAACCGGCGATATTAAAAACCAGGTTTTCATCACAAATGAATTACAATCTATTTCAAAATTGCCGTTGCTAATTGCTGCGGATTACGAGCGCGGCGTTGGAATGCGTTTGGAAGACGGGGTGGAATTCCCGACAAACATGGCTCTCGGTGCTGTTAATAATCAAAAGCTCACGTATTTAACCGGCAAAGTAACAGCACTTGAAGGAAGAACTATCGGAGTTGAACAAAACTTTGCTCCGCTAATGGATATTAATGACAATCCGGATAATCCAATTATAAACATCCGCTCTTACTCTTCCGATAAAAAAATTGTTTCAGCAAATGGAACTGCATTTATTCGCGGACTGCAAGCAAACAAAATGCTTTCTACAGCAAAACACTTCCCGGGTCACGGGGCAACTGATGTTGATTCACACAGCGAGCTGCCGATTATCAGTTTGAGCAAAAACCAATTATTAAAAAATGATTTGATTCCATTTGAAGAGGCAATTAAAGTTGGCGTTACTTCTGTAATGATAGGTCATCTCGAAGTTCCGGCATTGGAAAAGGAGGAAGGATTACCTGCAACCTTTTCAAAAAGTATTGTTACGGATTTGCTTCAGGATAAGTTCGGGTTTGATGGTTTGATTGTAACAGATGCTTTAAACATGCGTGCTATTCAAAATCATTATTCTCAAGAAGAAGTAGGGAAACTTTCCGTTAAAGCAGGCAACGACATTCTTCTTTTCCCCGCAGACGAAAAAGCAATGATTGATGGCTTGGTTAATGCAGTAGCGAATAAAGAGATAACAGAAAAAAGAATTGATAAATCAGTGCGTAAAATTCTTGCGGCAAAAAGATGGCTTCAACTAAAGAACAACCCTGTAATTGATACAACACAAGTTAAGCAAATTCTTAACCAGCCATCGCATTGGCGATTGGCAAATGAGATTGCTGAAAAATCAATTACACTCATTAAAAATCAGCAGAAACTAATTCCGGTAAACCCTAACAAATATCGGACAACAGCGTGTATTATTCTTACTGATGCCGATGATAAAAAAGATTATCCTTTTGAAAAATATTTTAAAGAAAATTTCAAACATTCCAAATTTTATGAACTTTTTGCACACAGTAAAAAACGTGATTATAAAAAAGCAATGCGGATAGTTAGATCTGCAAATTTGGTTCTGCTGTCTGCATTTGTCAATGTGCGTGAGCAGTCAGGTACAGTTGGGATAAATGAAAAACACAGTGATTTTATCAAGGAAGTACTTAAATTTAAAAAACGTGTGGTACTGATGAGCCTTGGTAATCCTTATATTCTTAAGGATTTTTCAAAATCAAGAACTTACATTTGCTCTTACGGCTCGCCGGCAGTTTCACAAAAAGCAATGATGGATGCGGTTCTCGGCAGAAATAAAATTGAGGGAAAACTTCCCGTTTCAATTCCGGATACAAAATATAAAATCGGTTGGGGAGTTGAGAAACACAGTAACGGGTTATATTTTCAAAACGGTGAAACAGATACGAATTATGTTTTCACTAAAGTTGATTCGTTGATGAATAATGCTGTTGCAAATTCTGTATTCCCTGGAGCCGTACTTTTAATAGGGCAAAGAGGAAAGGTGATTTACGAGAAATCTTTCGGACATTTTACATACAGTCAAAAATCTAAAAAAATGACAACCAGTGCAATTTTTGACCTTGCATCAATTTCAAAAGTTGTTGGAACAACAACCGCGGCAATGATGCTTGTTGATGCCGGTAAATTAGATTTAGATGATAAAGTGATTAAGTATTTGCCAAAATTTAATAATCACAGAAAAGGTGTAATCACAATTCGTAATTTACTGATGCACAATGCAGGCTTTGTTCCGTGGAAACCGTTCTACAAAAAGTACAAAACCGCTGCACAGGTAATAAACGATATTATGAATACCGATTTGGAATACAAACCCGGAACGGAAACAAAGTACAGCGATTTGAGTATGATTACTCTTCAGCAGGTAATTCAAAAAATTTCAGGAAAATCGCTTGATAAATTTTTGAATCAAAAATTGTTTAAGCGACTCGGAATGAAACGCACAATGTATAATCCTCCGGCAAAATATCGCAGAGATTGTGTTCCGACAGAAAAGGACAATTACTGGAGAATGATGACAATGAAAGGGAAAGTCCACGATGAAACCGCTTATTTGTTAAATGGAGTTGCCGGACACGCAGGCCTTTTTTCCACTGCCGAGGACCTCGCTAAATTTATGTACATGATGCTAAATGGCGGAAAATACGGGAATAAAAAATTCTTAGAATCTACGACAATTGCCGAATGGACAAAACGGCAAGCCGAAGAAAGTTCACGAGGTTTAGGTTGGGATACAAAATCAGAAGATTATGCTTCGTGCGGTAATCTGTTTTCCAAAAATTCTTTCGGGCATACAGGATTTACAGGAACTTCCGTTTGGGCTGATAAGAACAGAGAGTTGTTTGTAATTTTATTAACAAATCGTGTTTACCCAACGAGAGAAAATAGAAAAATTATTAAGTTTCGCCCTGATCTTCACAACGCTGTGGTTAAGGCTGTGGATTACGATTTTTAATTTGATGAAAAAAAATTGACACACAAAGGTATCTTTCAAAATCTTATGATTTTATTCAAATAAGAATTATTCATGTGTTTATAATTTTTATAACACTCTGTCATGCTGATGAACATGCCTGTCGGCGGACAAGTATCCGCATCTCACGAAATATCCGAGGTTCTAATCCGCTTGAAAAATTTGAGGCATCAAAAGTTACCGAATATATTTTTGAATTTCGAAATTTACTAACCAATGTTTTTATCTTCCTTCCGAGAGCGTCAGCTGTTAAAAGAGAATCCAAACTTAAATAGTTAATATAGTAACCGCTTTGATATTTGCTTAATCTTTCGCCATAAATGAAAATATCCTTTCCGATTTTTTCAATTGATTTCGGCACCCAATTTTCGGAATTATTTAATTGCCAATCAAAAACATTGGCTCCAGACCAATTGCATCATCCCCAAGTTGATTGGGACAATTATTTACAAGTGTAAAATATAGTGTGCTGTCATTTGCGGGATAAATATTTACAGAATCGCTAACTCCAAAATCATAAGTTATCTTTTTCCCTTTCTAATTTACCGCACCACTTTTTATTATTCATTTTTATTAATGATGCTTACGTAAAACTAACAATATTTTTACAGCGATTCGGGGTCAAAATTAAGATTACAAAAAACAACACGTTAAGAGTATATAAAAAAATATT
>CAZXDS010000253.1:0-3695 GCA_964639525.1 uncultured Melioribacteraceae bacterium
GAATCGCTGGGAAACGAGCCGATATTTTCAATTTAACTTGGGTTTTTGTATCTTTAAAATAAAAAGGGGTATTATTATGAGAACAATTCAATTAAAAGTACCGGATAGCGTTGATTTAAAGGACTATGATTTCTCGATGATTGTTGCTGCTAAACTTTATGAAGATTGTAAACTTTCGTCTGGACAAGCTGCAAAAATAGCCGGATTGACAAAAAGAACTTTTATTGAGCTACTTGGTCGCTATGGTGTTTCTGTTTTTAGCGATTCAATTGCCGACTTTCATTCAGATATAGCAAATGCATAAAATCGTAATATCTGATACAAGCACTCTGATTCTATTTCATAAAATTGAGACTTTGGATTTACTACAGAAAGTTTATGGAGAGTTAATTACAACTCCCGAAATTGCCGAAGAATTTGGAGAAAAGCTTCCTGTATGGATTAAAATTCAATCTGTTTCCGACAAGAAATATCTGGAATTTATAGAGACTCAAGTTGATTCCGGGGAGGCAAGTGTTATTGCTCTCGCAAAAGAATTTGATGATACTTTACTAATTTTAGACGATTTAAAGGCTAGAAAACTTGCCGCAAGATTGAATCTGAAAATAACAGGAACACTGGGAATTATTCATAAGGCAAAGCAGATGTTGATTATTGAAAAAGTAAAACCAGTAATTGACAAGCTATTGAAAACAGATTTTAGAATTTCCGAAAAATAATTAAGGAAATATTAACTATGAATAATGAAAACGCCGGCTATTAACACTGTATTCACAATCTTAATTACTTTTTGGAACCGAGAGCAAGTTGGAATGTCTTATTCATTTATTCAGTAAAGTTTATTTGCCGACCGCAGATTATGTGAAAAACCACTATCGTTCCGGTATGTTTCTATGGATTTGCGAGTCTCCGGTAAACTTGATATTAACGAGTCTGCTAAAATGTTGAAGAACAAACTTTATGAAAAAGGAGTTGTGTTTAAACCTTGGTAGAAAAAGTAATAAAGGAATTATGTACTAGGGACTCTGTGAGGAAAAATGGAACATTATTTCTAAATCCTAATTCCTCAATTCTCAATGCACAGCATCCGGTGGATTGTCCATTATCAATTACATACTGCATTTATTATCCGTGAAAATCCATATTATCAGTGTTATCCGTGTTCCATTAAAAGTATTGTAAGAATCAGTGGAAATCATAAAAAATCATGATAAATCAGCGTGCTATTAACTTTTATCCGGAAAATTTTTAATGCAAATTATTGAAAATATGATACCTGAATTAATCGGCATTTCAAAAGAAGCCGGAAAGGCAATTTTGAAAGTCTATAATTCGGATGATTTCGGAACGGAAATTAAAAGCGATAATTCGCCGTTAACAAAAGCCGATAAAGCGTCAAACGCGATAATTGAAAAAAGACTGAAAGAGCATTTCCCAGATATCCCGATTCTCTCGGAAGAAGGGAAAGAAATACCTTTTGAAGAAAGAAAGAATTGGTATATGTTTTGGCTTGTCGATCCTCTTGACGGCACAAAAGAATTTATCAAAAGAAACGGCGAGTTTACTGTTAACATTGCCTTGATTAAAAACCGAAAACCGGTTGCTGGAGTTATTTATGTACCGGTTACTAATGAATTCTATTTTGGCGACGTCGAAAACGGAAGTTATAAAATTGATTCGAACGGAAAAAAGAAAAAAATTGAGGTAAGGGGAAAATCCGCCGATGATGAATTGATTGTCGTTCAATCGCGCTCTCACGCAGGAGAAGAGGAAAATAACTTTTACTCAAATTATAAAGTAAAAGAGAGAATCTCTCGCGGCAGTTCATTGAAAATTTGTATGGTTGCCGAAGGGAAAGCCGATATTTACTTTCGCGGCGGACCGACTTGGGAATGGGATACGGCGGCCGGTCATGCAATTCTTCTTAGTGCAGGCGGATATTTTGTGAACAAGGATAGAACTGAATTGGTTTATAATAAGGAAGTGATTAAGAATTTTGGGTTTATAGCAAGTTCATTTAAGGTATGAGTTTTACTTTGAGCGACTTTGCGAAAAACTTAGTGTTACTTTGTGATACATTTTTTATTTCACAAAGTATCGCAATGAAAACACAAAGTTTCACAAAGAATTTATAAAATAAAGAAAGATAATTTTGAGCACCAATGTAGTTTGGCATAAAACTAAAATTACTAAAGCCGACCGAGTAAAGCTTAACGGACATAAGGGTGTTTGTCTTTGGTTTACAGGACTATCAGGTAGCGGCAAGTCAACGCTTGCAAATGAAGTGGAGAGTGAATTATTCAAACTTGGCGTTCATACTTACATACTCGATGGCGACAATATTCGTCACGGTTTAAATAGTAACCTTGATTTTACAGATGAAGGTAGAAGAGAAAACATTCGCCGCATCGGGGAAGTGGCAAAACTCTTTGTTGACGCGGGTATAATCGTTTTGACCGCTTTTATCTCGCCGTTCAAAGAAGATAGAAATAAAGTTCGTACATTATTGAATGAAGGCGAATTCATAGAGGTATTTGTTGACGCCGATTTGGAAACATGCGAGGAACGAGACCCGAAAGGATTATACAAAAAAGCCCGCTCGGGAGAAATAAAAGATTTCACCGGAATTTCCTCGCCTTATGAGATACCGGGAAACCCGGAAATTAAGGTTGATAATGGGAAAGATTCTGATTTGGTAAAAAACTCAAATTTAATTATTGAATATTTAAAATCGATACAGATTCTTTGAGAAAAAATAAAAATATTTTTATATCACAAAGTTTCACAATGAAAACACCAAGTCTCACAAAGGAAAAAGTCGGTTGAATGCAATCTTACTTTGAGAAACATCGTGATAACTTTGAGATACTTTGTGTAACTAAGCTCATATTGTTTATAAAGGATTTTCTTTTTGTATAAAGAAACCAACACTCGTTCCATAGTAAAAACAATATCCTGGCGGATACTTGCTACAGTAACTACAGTTACACTCGTTTATATTTTTATCGGTGATGTTTCTATTGCTCTTTCTGTAGGTGGCATTGAAGTATTTTTAAAAATGCTGATTTATTTTCTACACGAACGTGCTTGGGATAAAATTAAATTCGGTAAAAAAGAAATTAAACCTGCCGTAATTTGGCTGACCGGACTTGCAAAATCGGGTAAAAAAGATATTGCAAAGGAATTAGTTAAAATAATAAAAGATAAAGGTTTTAAAGTAGAATATATTGACGGACACACAATCCGTCATTTAATGCCGGAAATAGGCTATACTCGTGAAGAAGTCAATTTACATATAAAACGTGTCGGATATTTATCTAAAAAACTTGAAGATCAAGGAGTTTTTGTTGTTTCTTCATTTTTATCTCCTTACAGAGAATCACGTGAATTTGTAAAGTCAATTTGCAGTAATTTTCATGAAATTTATGTTTCAACACCCTTGGATATTTGTATGCAGCGTGATGATTCGGAAATATATGCAAAAGCAAAAGAAGGTAAAATTAGAAATTTGCCGGGGGTGGATATTGATTATGAAATTCCGGAGAATGAGGCAATAAAAATTGATATTTCCAAAACGCAGCCTGAAGAAGCCGCAAAACAAATTTATGATGAAGTTTCAAAATCTATTTAAAATTGCTTAGTGTTACACGGAGAAACATTGTGACAAACTTAGTGATACTTAGTGAAAAGAATTA
>CAZXDS010000254.1:0-3668 GCA_964639525.1 uncultured Melioribacteraceae bacterium
AAAAAAGAAGTTAGCAGTAATATTGTAATTGTTACAATGGAAAAGGCTGTTATAAAATATTTTGGTTTATTGTAATCAGACATATTATCCTAAAATAAAAAACTCAATATATAATATATTATTTGATAGTGATAAAATGAAATTTGAATTGTGATAATACTTTTTTCAGAATTAAAAAATAGAGGAAAGTAAATTGAAGAAGTACAAGTGATTTAAGTTACTTAAATCCGTACGATTTTAATACTTGTTTTGTTTCAGGTTGTAATTTATCAAAGTTGTTAAAAATAATTTGTGCTATCCAAGTTCCGCATTTTTCAGAGGCATTGCTTTTGTATTTAAGGGGAATTTTTGAGTAGTCGTATAAATAATATGCCAGATATAAAATTCTTTTGTTCAAATCAATTTTTTTGCTTGCGTAGGCTCTTTCTATTAGTACGGCAGAAGAAGCAGTAGAATTATCTGTTTCTTGTTTTTCTGTGTAGCCTGCATTTTGTGAAAATGCAAACGAAGATGATAAAAATAATATGATTATAAATAATTTCATTGTTATGTTCTTGTTTTTTATAATGTTACAAATTATAATGAAAAATGTTCCCCAAAAAGAGGCAATTCAAAGAATCGCCTCTGCGGGAAAATAATTATTTTAAAAGAATCATTTTCTTGGTTTGAATAAAATCATCAACTATAATTCTGTAAAGATAAATTCCACTTGATAAATTTTCGGCATTAAAGTTAATTTTGTAATTCCCGGCAGGTCTATTCTCATTAACCAAAGTTCTAATTTCCCTTCCAAGGATATCATATATTTTAAGCGTAACTAAACTGAATTTTGGGATTTGAAAATTGATAATGGTTGTAGGATTAAATGGATTAGGATAATTTTGTGATAATGAAAATTTAACAGGAAGTAATGACTTATTATCATCTTCTACTCCCGTTGCAATATCACTTAACTTAAACAAATATGTACCTAACTTTTCAGAAGGTACCGCAGAAAGTGCTTGAATAATTATGTTTTTACGAGATAATTTAACACGATAGCCTGTATTTAAATTGTCAGTAAAATAACTACTTAAATCGTAACTATTCAGACTTGAGCTTTCAAAATTGTAATAATATAGAATAAAATCTGTTTCCATCCATGCCACTCCCTTTGAATCCATTGGAATGTTAAATGAAATACTGCTTTCTCCGCTATCATCTAAATATAAACCTTTAAATGTTGTTCTCAATGTAGTAGTCGAATCATTCATCCACAGTTTTATTTTTGCTCCGCTGCCGGTATTTTCCCACCAGACAACTCTTTTTGAATATGTTGCTACAGAATAAGGATCTACTCCATTAATTGCTCTTATTTGTTTCAAAGTGTTTGTCGTAAAATCATATGCTTTGATACTGCCATTCGAAAATTCTTCATCGGTTTCACCCCATGCAGCAAAATCATCATCATAAACTACTGAGCGAATTCCATTTCCTGGATCTGGGCTATAAAAAGTTCTTAAGATTTCATTTGAGAATAAAATGAGTTCATCAGAATTAGCATCATTCAAATCAAAATTTAATGCTACAAAAGAATTTCTATCCCCATCAATAATTCCTGTAAGAAAATCAGTATCCGTTAAATCTAAAATCATTTGAGGATTTCCAGTTTTTAAATTAGCTCTGATTATTCCTACAGATTGAGAAAAATCCGGATTAAATAGACTGCCATAAAAAAACATTCTATTATAGCTAAGAGTCGGGTCTCCTATTATTTGAAAATTATCCGAAAGTTCTCTAAATATGTTAAAGTGATATCCGAAATATTTAGTTTTGTTTAATTGATAATTATCTACAATAAAAAGTATATCTCCGAGTAATTTAGATTGGTAAGCTGCGCCGCTATTGGTATTGTGAAAAACAAACTCTAAAGTTTTTCCAAGATCTAAATTATACTGTGAAACAATAAAATCAGTTGATGGATTACCTTCACTGTTTACAGTTTCTTTGAATTGTCTGTTTATATAATATTCACCTGACAAAAATCCATAGTTGTATTTACCGAGGTTATTTAATTTAATAAGATTACCTTTATACGTAATATCAAGGGAAAAACCGGTTTTTATTGTGTCAAGATTTACAATTATTGCATAAATTTCATCTTTTTCTGAACTGTTTTCCAGAGTATAGTTTATTTTACCTCCGTTTAAACTCGGGTTTTCAACGTTAATACCGGAGGAAGTTTTTGTAGTAACAATAAATTCTAATTTTTTTGTTGGATCGTCGGGAGTAACCGTAAATTCAATTTCATCCAAACCGGATGCATTAGGAATAGCATTTGGGAAAACTCGGATATAATGTGAACTGTGTCTTTTGATCGAATCTTTTATGCCTTTTTTTGTCTGAAAAAATTTCTCAGTAATTTTAAGATTAGGATATGTAGCTCCCTCTTCATAATTGTAGGGAGCAATTGTTTTAAAAAGATTAGCAACGGCAAAATCTTTAAATGCTTTATTATAACTACTGTTAACTTCTGTGAGGGCTTCATTTATCTCAATAAAGCTAAAATCTTTTATTTTACTGTCATGCCCAATGCTTTTTTCCCATATTTTTTTAATTGTGCTCGTCCCACCCAAGTGTTCCGAAACATATCTAAAAAATATCCAACTTCCATACCAATGTCCTACAGACTCTACATGAGTTGCATCAAGTGGAATAGATGGAGAGTTGAACCAATTAGGTAAGTATTGAAGATTATCGTTTACATCATCATAGACTTCATCTTCCATCCATGCAGCAGTTGCCTCCTTAAGCCAATCTTTTTCCTTTTGATCGTATCCAAATTGAACCGCATGAAAAAACTCATGTGCAGCAGTAACTTGAATATTTTCCAATTGACTGTGATTTGTAAATTGTCCGTATTCATTTCTTAATGCTATGTAACTTGTATAGGCATTTATTTCAGCAGCTGTAGAATTGGGATTATTTCCAACTAATGAATCAGGAGCTGCAAAACCGTAAAGATTTGGAGCTAACTTATAAAGATAGATATCATATTTAGAGTTGCCTCCGGTAGTACTATCTCCCGGAGGTGCGGTAAATCCCATAGTACCTATTTCTTTTGACCATATATTTTCCATCTCGGATAATATACTTTCTACATAATCGGGAGTACCGTCAGTATTCTCATCAATTGTTGATACCGCATTTGAATCACCGACGGCTACTGAATAAAATACTTTAAAATGGGCAGATTCTTTATTGGAATTTAGAAAAGTCGGTCTTGAAAGAGTTCCTTGAAAGCTGAACCCATACTTTATTAATTCTTGTTTAGTAGATTCACTTATTGAATCCCAAACTCTTAATATTTTCGTAAATACCCAAGTTGGTTCACCACTTCTCGTTAAGTTTTGGTACTCGCCGGGTAATTTGTTTGGTTCAAAGATGCTGTAAGTTAAATACAGAACCGATTCATCAAGCGAAATTATTCCTTTAGAAAAATCAACTTCAATTTTTTGAAAAACATTCGCTGTTTTTTCTTGTTTCAAATTATTGTAATTCAAATTTGTTTGTCCGAAAATATTTTTTGAAGATATTGCCGATAAAATTAATATAAAAAACAATGTGTAGGATTTATATTTAATTGATTTCATTTTTTGCCTTTATATAGTTTATGAATGTAAATCAAT
>CAZXDS010000255.1:0-3651 GCA_964639525.1 uncultured Melioribacteraceae bacterium
GGGGTACTTGGGCGACACCGTCCTCATTGACTAGGCCGACACCACGTTGGTTGATTTTGGCGGAGAAGTTGAAAGAGTACTTAAAATGGCTGATGGTGTTCTTCTTCTTGTAGATGCTTTTGAAGGACCAATGCCGCAAACAAGATTTGTTTTGGAAAAAGCTCTAAAATTGGATTTAACTCCGATGGTTGTAATTAATAAAATAGATAGACCTGATCATCGCCCACTTGAAGTTTTGGATGAAGTTTATGATCTTTTCATTGACCTTGATGCCAATGACAAACAATTAGATTTCCCATATATTTATGCAAGCGGAAGAGATGGATGGGCAATAAAAAATTTAGATGATGAAAGAAAAGACCTTACTCCCCTTTTAGATTCAATATTAAATGATCTTCCGGCACCTAATGTAAATGAAGGTCCAACACAGATACAGATTACTTCGTTAGATTACAATGATTACGTAGGTCGGATTGGAATTGGAAGAGTTTTTAGAGGCAGTTTAAACTTAAACAGTAAATTATCTGTTATTAAAAGAGACGGTTCCGTTAAACCTACAAGCATCAAGCAATTATTTATTTTTGACGGAATTAACCGTGTTGAACTCGAAGAAGTTCCGTGTGGAGATATTTGTGCTATTGTTGGTGTAGAAAATATTGAAATAGGAGATACTATTACCGATATTGCACATCCCGATCCTTTGCCCATCATTGATGTAGATGAACCCACAATAACAATGACTTTTTCAATAAATAATTCGCCTTTCTTCGGCAAAGAAGGCAAATATGTAACTTCCCGGCATTTGAAAGACCGCTTGTACAAAGAGCTTGAACATAATGTAGCTTTGCGTGTTCAGCCATCTCCTAGCCCGGACACGTTCAAAGTTTCGGGTCGCGGTATTTTACATCTATCAGTTTTAATAGAGAATATGCGCCGCGAAGGCTACGAATTTCAAGTTGGCGAACCAAAAGTGATTTACAAAGAAATTGACGGCAAAAAAGCAGAGCCGATTGAAGTACTTATCGTAGAAGTACCTGACGAATATGCAGGAAAAGTTATTGAAATTGTCGGGCAGCGAAAAGGCGAAATGATAAAAATGGAAAGTAAAGGCTCTATGCAGCGTTTGGAGTTTCATTTGCCGTCAAGAGGAATTATGGGATTGCGAAACAAGGTTCTTACTGCCACAGCCGGGCAAGCGATTTTAAATCACCAATTTTATCAGTATGAATATTTTAAAGGGAAAATTCAGCAAGGACAAAACGGTGTTTTAATTTCAATGGATACCGGCACAAGTACTGCCTACGCAATTAACTCGCTTCAAGACAGAGGGAAATTTTTTATTGAGCCCGGAGATGTTGTTTACAAAGGACAAATTCTTGGCGAACATACAAAAGAATTTGATATTGAAGTAAACGTACAACGCGGGAAAAAATTATCGAATATGCGTGCTTCCGGAAGTGATAAAGCGGTTAAAATTACTCCTGCAACAAAACTTTCCCTCGAAGAATCTATGGAATTTATTCTTGATGATGAACTTGTTGAAATAACACCGAAATCCATACGAATGCGTAAAGCAATACTAGACCCGCTCGAAAGAAAAAGAATGGAAAAAAAGAAAAAACAATTATAATTTGATTCCTTAAATAATTACGTAATAAAATGCTGAGCTTATTGCTCGGCATTTTTTTTATCTTTTCAAATTGACAACTAATTTCATTATTTTTAAATGAATCTATATTATTTGTTAATAGACATTAGATAAAGATATATGTTAGGCACAGCTCTATATCTGTGAAAATCATAAATAATCGGTGTTATCCGTGTTCTATTAGCGATTGTTAGACAATATTGCAAAACCAAATGATAAGCAGATAAAACCAATATAGGAACATCATGCAAAAACCAAAACTATCCTTTTGGCAAATATGGAATATGAGCTTCGGCTTTCTTGGAATACAATTCGGTTTCGCTTTACAAAATGCGAATGTTAGCAGAATCTTTGAAACTCTCGGCGCTAGCATAGACCAAATACCAATTCTTTGGATTGCTGCTCCGGTAACGGGACTAATTATCCAACCGATAATCGGGCACATGAGCGACAAAACTTGGGGACGACTTGGACGAAGACGACCTTATTTTCTTGCAGGTGCAATTCTTGCTTCACTCGCTCTTTTTGTGATGCCGAACTCACCTTTGCTTTGGGTAGCGGCAGGTATGCTTTGGGTTATGGACGCTTCAATAAATATTTCTATGGAACCGTTCCGGGCATTTGTCGGTGATATGCTTCCTTCGGAACAAAGAACAGTTGGATTTTCAATGCAAAGCTTTTTTATCGGGACAGGAGCAATTGTTGCTTCCGCACTCCCTTATGTTATGACTAATTGGTTCGGTATTTCTAATACTGCACCAAACGGTGTTATTCCCGATTCAGTTAAATTTTCCTTTTATCTCGGCGGTTCAATTTTTTTCCTCGCTGTTTTATGGACTGTTATTAAATCAAAAGAATATTCTCCGCAAGAACTTGAACAATTTGTGTCAGATACTGAAAACTTATCTTCCCAAGATAAATCAGATATTCATTTTTCCACTTTTTTAAAAAATGGAATTATTTGGACAATAATCGGAATAGTACTTTTCTTTGTTTTTGATTTGTTCATTTATATGGATTACGGTTTGGGAACTTTGTTTTTAGGAATTGCGGCATTCGGAATTCTACAGATAATAGCAAGTATTTTAACAAAGAGAGAAAACACTTCCAATGGTTTTGTTGTTGTATTAAACGATCTTTTCAAAATGCCCAAAACAATGAAACAGCTCGCAGTAGTTCAATTCTTTTCGTGGTTTGCTCTGTTCGCTATGTGGATTTACACAACTCCTGCAGTTGCACATCACATTTACAAAGCTACTGATACGTCCTCTGCACTTTACAATGGAGCTGCCGACTGGGTTGGAGTTTTGATGGCTGTTTACAATGGCTTTGCTGCTGTTATGGCTTTTGTAATTATGTGGATTGCAAAAAAGACAAACCGTAAAACCGTTCACATGATTAGCCTTGTTGCCGGAGGAATTGGACTTGCTTCGTTTTATTTTATAAAAGACCCGAATCTGTTAATATTATCCGAACTTGGAATCGGTTTGGCTTGGGCTTCCATACTTGCAATGCCGTATGCAATTTTAACAGGTTCGCTGCCACAGAATAAACTTGGTGTTTATATGGGGATTTTTAATTTCTTTATTGTTATTCCGCAAATAACCGCAGCAGCTTTGCTGGGCTTTTTCATCCATTCTTTGTTTAATAATGAAGCTATTTATGCCCTGCTTCTCGGCGGAGCTTCGATGATTATTGCAGCTATTCTTGTAATGCGTGTTGATGATGTGGATGAATAAATAGATTTTTTAGCTGAATCCTAATTAACTCGGTATTTCTTTATTCACAGATTAATCGGCAGCAATGCTGTCAACTTAAGAAAAAGCAAATAATATTATTCAGTTATTAAATGTGGCTATCACAGATCCGTACCGGAAAGCCAAAATATTATTTTAAAATTTAAACCGTTGCATAAATGCAACGGAAATGTTTGGAATATTTTGTTTTGTGTTTGCTCAATAAATCGAACGGAAATTAAAAAAATGTTTGCATCTCAAATTTTG
>CAZXDS010000256.1:0-3631 GCA_964639525.1 uncultured Melioribacteraceae bacterium
TTCCTTTGGTTCATGGGTAACTTTTCATGATCAATTCGGAGAAGACACCGCATATCAATGTATGAAAGAAGCTTATGACGCAGAAGTTAATTTTTTTGATAATGCCGAAGCTTACGCAAGGGGAGAATCGGAAATTATTATGGGAAAAGTACTTAAAAAAACCGGGTGGAATAGAACGGATTTGGTTCTTTCTACAAAAATATTTTGGGGTGGAGAAGGTGTAAACGACCGTGGACTTTCGCGTAAACATATTTATGAAGGCATAAATGCTGCACTGAAAAGGCTTCAAACTGATTATGTGGATTTAATTTTCTGTCACAGACCTGATAAATATACTCCGATAGAAGAAACTGTTTGGGCTATGAATCAAGTTGTTTCGCAAGGAAAAGCTTTATATTGGGGAACCAGCGAATGGAGCAGTCAGCAAATTATGAAAGCATATCACATTGCAAGACGCGAGCATTTAGTTCCGCCTACTATGGAGCAGCCTGAATATAATATGTTTCATCGTAAAAAAATTGAGCGGGATTATTTGCCGCTTTACAAGGAAATTGGTTTGGGTACTACTATTTGGAGTCCTTTGGCTAGCGGATTATTAACCGGAAAATATAACAACGGAATTCCGGAAGGCAGCCGTCTTTCTTTGCAAAATTATGAATGGCTGAAAAATAGAATTATGGATGGGGAAGGTCCTAAACAAATTGAAAAGGTAAAACAATTAACAATAATTGCGGAAGAATTAAACACAAACATGGCAAACTTATCTCTGGCTTGGTGTTTAAAAAATCCTAATGTCAGCACTGTAATTACCGGAGCATCAAAACCGGAGCAAGTTAAAAATAATATGCTTGCTATTGATATGTTGCCAAAACTTACCAATGAAGTAATGGAACGGATTGAAAATATATTACAGAACAAACCGATTCAAGATTTAGATTGGAGAGGAAACTAATATAATTGAGAATGGATAATTGACAATTTAGAAGTTGGAATGTCTTCTATTATCGAATCCCGAAGGAATGGCAGGTCCGCCTTTGGTAAAACGCAATTTCCGTTTTCACAAGCTTATTTTATCAGCCGGGAGGCCAATTCATTTGCCTTCCGCCTATTAAATGTATGTGGAGATGGTCAACCGTTTGCCCACCTTCTTTCCCTGTATTGATTACCAGCCTAAAACCGGATTCGGCAATATTTTCCGAAACCGCTAATCTATTTGCAGTCTCAATCATTTCAGCTAATAATTGAGAGTGCTCCGGTAATTTTATCTCGGTAATATTTTTTATTGCCGCTTTTGGAATGATTAAGATGTGAACAGGTGCCTGCGGCATAACATCTTTAAATGCCAGCACATTTTCGGATTCGTAAACAATTACAGCGGGTATCTCTTTACGGATTATTTTTGCAAAGATAGTTTCACTCATTTATACTCCTCTTAATGTTAAATATTAGTTATTCTCTAATAATTCCATATTTTTTAATTTTATTATACAAATGACTTCGCTGTATTTCTAACATTTCGGCAGTTTTACTAATATTCCAATTATTTGCATATAATTGCTTTTCAATAAAAGCTTTTTCCGCCTTTTCTTTAAATTCCTGAAATGAATTTGAAACATCTAAAAATTCCGTACCGTTTAATGTTTCAAGCGGAACATACGATTTTATATCGGCTGCAGTTATTTTTTCGCCCGGAAGCATAATAATTACGCGTTCAATAAAATTACGCAGTTCACGTATATTTCCGCTCCAATTATATTTTCTTAACAGCTCTATTGAATCCGGATAAAAATGCTTTGGCTGAACGTTCATTTTTTGTGAAATAATTGTATTGAAATGTTCAATCAGAAGGGGAATATCGTTTTTCCTTTCGCGCAGCGGGGGAATGTTAATTGGAATTATATTTAACCGGTGATACAAATCTTCGCGAAAATTACCATCTTTTATTTCTTGCTGAATATCTTTGTTAGTAGCGGCAATTATACGCGTATTAACAACAATCTCTTTTTCACTTCCAACGCGTTCAATTTTGCCGCTTTCAATGGCTTTAAGAACTTTTGCCTGTGCGTTTAAGCTCATATCGCCGATTTCATCCAAAAATAAAGTTCCTTTATCGGCTTGCTGAAATTTACCGCTGCGGTTGTTAAATGCTCCGGTAAATGCTCCTTTTATATGACCGAATAATTCCGATTCAATTAATTCGTTGGGAATTGCCGCACAATTAACTTCTACAAAATTATTATCAGCTCTATCGCTTTGATTATGAATTTGCCGGGCAACAAGACCTTTACCGGTACCGTTTTCTCCCGTAATAAATATACCGGCATCCGATTTAGCGACTCGAGTAATAACAGATAAAATATCTCTTATTTGTTGACTTTCACCGATAATAAGGTTGCTATCCAAAATTTCTGATTTTAAATTTGAATTTTCAATCTGAAGTCTTGTCTGTTTAACAGCGTTTCTGATACTAATTAATAATTTGTCGCGGTCGATTGGTTTTTCTAAAAAGTCAAATGCGCCAAGTTTTGTGGCTGTGATAGCGTTTTCAAGACTGCTGAATGCAGAAATCATGATTATGTTTGTCTTGATATTGCTTGATTGTAATTCTTTTAAAACCTCGAAACCATTAACACCCGGCATTTTAATATCCAGCAATGCAGCATCAAAAGTATTCGATTTTAATTGCAGAATTCCTTCGGAAGATTCTGTTGAATAAGCAACGGAATAATCCTCATATTCAAGAATCATTTGAATACTTTTGCAAATTTCGAGCTCATCGTCTATAATCAATATATTTGGCATTATTCCTATAATGTGTATTATGTAAACTATGATTTATATATATCTGTTAAACAATCCCCTGCAGTTTCAAATAAAAATAAAGAACTCCGAGAATTAATACAATCCAAATTACCGGAGATTTCTTTTTCCTTTTTACCATTTTACGACTTGACTGAAAACCGAGTTGTTTCTTTTTGATTTCCTGCTCGTCTTTTTCCTTTTGGTAATGCTGAGGTGTATAATCAAAAATTCTATGTCGAGGTTTTTTAACAAACATTGCTAATCAATTTTTTATTTATCGAATGTTTTAAAATACTAATATTTAAAGAAATAATGAATTTGAAGAAAGTATTTTAAGATAAAAGTAATATTGAAATTAATAACAAAACAGATGATTTTTATTTTTTGTTCTCATTTTTAAAAAATAATCCCGGACGGAAATACTTGTACATTTTTAATAATCCCGAAGGAATGAGATATTATTATAACAAAACATACAAAGGAGCAAACAAAACTCCGTAGGAGTGTCATAGTTGTTGTATATCACCTCTACGAGGTTTTTTTATACATTGTGATGCAATAGGTTTATAACAATACCACTCCTACGGAGTTAAGTGATTTAGGATGTTCCCGTCTCACTCACGAAACGGAAAATCGAAAGTAGAATTGCATAAAAAAATCCGTCTCGTTTTCGCAGAATCCCGTGGATACGAGACGGGTTAACGAAAACAAAAAAAAACACTGAACCGGTAAACCTGTTCTACAGTTATCTTTTCTTAGATTTTACAAACATTAAATTGCTAACGTGGATTTTATATTTTCACATTTACAATGCGTTGCTTAAATTTCT
>CAZXDS010000257.1:0-3561 GCA_964639525.1 uncultured Melioribacteraceae bacterium
TTATCTTAATATTAACGCTTTTATTTACATACACATGTTTTGCTCAATCTTTTACTTCTAAAAGCAAAATATATGAACCGACAAGTTATTTATCGATGATGGAATTTCTGCAGAGGATTGCAAAAAATTCGGATATTATAAAATTAGATTACCTTGGCGTAAGTTATCTCGGCAGAAAAATTCCATACATTACAATAAATTCAGGTACTGCAGGCAATAATAAAAAAGTTAAATTTCTTATCTTCGCACAACAGCACGGAAATGAACCTTCCGGAAAAGAAGCACTGTTAGCGATGCTAAATGAATTCTCAAGCGGACTGCATAAAGATTGGCTAAAGAATATTGAACTGATTATTGTTCCGCAGGTAAACCCTGACGGAAGCGAACTTCAACAAAGATTAACCGCAAATAATGTGGACCTAAATCGCAGCCACGTTAATCTTCGTAATCCTGAAGTTTTAGGGTTACAAAAATTATTTTACAATTTTATGCCGGAAGTAACTTTGGATGTTCACGAAACAAATTATTACCGCGCCGATTGGTTAAAATGGGGATTTATTAAAACAGCTCGTCAAAATATGGGAATTGTAACAAACCCTAATATTGCAGAGTCAATTTTTAAATTAGCGAATTTAAAAGCGTTGCCCTTTGTAAAACAATACTTAAATAAACGAGGTTATTCGTTCAGCAATTATTTGCTCGGAAATTGGAACAAAGGCAAGCCGGTTCGATTCAGCAATCTTGGAATTTACGACGGACGACAAAGCATGGGAATTTATAATACATTGTCATTTATAATAGAAGGGAAAAACGGAAGAAATATTACCGATAGTTTAACGGTTAGGCGAAACGGACAGTTAGCAAACATTAAAGGATTAATTGAATTTATTAACAAAAATGTTATAGAGATAAAAAAAACAGTTGCCGATGCTAGAGAAAAACTTGTTCATGCTCAGGAAGGTGAACAAATAATAATTCGTTCTAAATTTGTTACAACGGATAGTTTAATTCGAGTAATGATGATTAATATCAAGTCTAATTCGGATACGTTAATGTCGTTCCGGTTTGGGGGCAAAGTAAAACCTACCCTTATAATCAAGAAGCCCAAAGGATATCTCGTTCCGAAATATGACAATTTATTAATTGAATTATTAAAAAGTCATCATATTAAATTAGAACCGTTTAAGTTAAAAGAAAATGAAAATGTTTATGAGTATAAAATATTTGCCGATTCTACGCAGATTAAAAAACACAAAAACTTTAAGGTGGAAAAGAAACAAGCAATAAATATAAAACGGAAACCATATTATTTTGTACCGATAAATCAAGCGGCATCAAATTTCATTTGTCTTATTTTTGAACCGCAGTCGCAATGCGGCGTAAATTCAAAGTACGGATTAATTTCGGATAGGAAATTATCTTATTTCTTAGATGAAAATAATATTTTTAATATATTAAGAGTTGAAACTAAATAGATAATATTATTATGGATACAAAAACACAATACAATCAATCTATTCATGAAAAGATAAAAAGCAATCTTAAAAAATTTACTAAAACTGAAAAATTAATTGCCGAATATGTTATTCGGCACGATAAAGATATAGCCTTTTTTTCAATACAAGATATGTCCGAAAAATTGAGCATCGGACCGGCATCAATACTAAGATTTACTAATAAATTGGGTTACGACGGCTGGGCGTCATTTAAGAAAGTAATTATTTTTGAACTGAAAAACGTAATTACCCCCGTTGAAAAATACAAAATAAATTTTCAAAATTCAGATGACATCTTTTTCGCATATAATCAAATAGCGCAGAATGAAGTTGAAAATATTAATTATTCAATAAATAATTTAGACAGAGCAGAAATTGATAAATCGATTAAATTAATATTAAATGCCGACATAGTTTACGTTGCGGGGATGAGCATGTCCAGCCATTTAGCCGGAATTTTAAGTTATCTTCTGCAAAGGATTGGCATCAATTCGTTTACAATAAATAATTATTCAACAATAATGGCTGAACAACTTATAAATATTAGGAAAAAAGATTTACTGATCGCGTTTTCACTGCCCGATTATTCTAAAGAAACTATTGAAGCGGCAAAGTTTGCCGTTAAACGAGGGAAAGTTATTACTATTACAAATTCTGTTACGTCGCCGATAACAGAATTTTCAAATGCTAATTTAATCGTTAAAACCGATAGCCTATATTTTTCAAATTCATTAACCCCAATTTTAGTTTTTATTTACGGCTTTATCAAAGAAATTGTTGCGAGGAATAAAAACAAATCACAGACGGCGATTGACAAAATTATCTCCATTCGATGAACAATAATGTAAAAAAAACCTTGTGTGTTAAAGAACAGCAACCTCGAAGGTTTTATTTGTTGCTTTGTTTCTCGCATTTTAAGTCGCTACAGCTTTTAGTTTGAGACATCAAAAATGTTGTCTTTACAGTTTTGTCTTTTATCTTTAAATTACTTAATAATATTATTGAGTTAGTTATATTTTTTTTACTCGCCGTTTTATTAAATTAAAAAAATAAATTCAAATTTATTTAGGGGAATAATGAGATTTGAAAAACATATTTTTGTCTGTGAAAACAAAAGGGAAGAGGAAAATCCGCGAGGCTGCTGCCACGATAAAGGCGGAGCTGATTTACGACAACTTTTCAAAGCAAAATTAAAATCAAAAAATCTTAATATTAAGTTCCGTGCAAATGCCGCAGGCTGTTTGGATGCTTGCGAATATGGTGTGACTGTTGTAGTTTACCCTGAGCAAATTTGGTATGGCGGTGTTACTGAAAATGATGTTGACGAAATTATTGAAAATCATTTGATAAAAAATATTCCGGTCGAAAGACTAATTATTAAAGATAACCTGCCTACCGCAGGCAGGAAGGTTTACAAAAAATGAGTAGCACTACGGAAAGCAAACGAGCAGTGAAAATTATTAATCGCTTAAAAAAAGAATACGGCGAAATGAAACCTGCATTGGATTTTACTTCTCCGTTCGAGTTACTGATTGCAACAATACTTTCGGCACAATGCACAGATGCTCGTGTAAATATTGTAACGAAAAGTTTATTTCAAAAATATAAATCACCAAAAGATTTTGTAAATGCCGAAACTGAGGAATTAGAAAAGGATATTTATTCCACAGGATTTTACAGACAGAAAACCAAGAGTATAAAAAATTGCTGTTTACAATTAATTGAAAAACACAACGGGCAAGTTCCGAATAATTTTGAGCAGTTGACAAAACTCTCGGGAGTCGGGCGAAAAACAGCTTCAGTTGTTGCCGGCAATGCTTTTGGAATTCCGGCAATTGCTGTAGATACTCACGTTAAGCGTTTATCAAATTTGCTGGGTTTGGTTGATTCAAAAAATCCGGATAAAATTGAAATAAGGCTTAAAGAATTATTGCATGAAAATCTTTGGACACAAACTTCGCATCTTCTTGCAACACACGGAAGAAACGTTTGCATTGCGAGAAGACCGAAATGTTTTGATTGCATTGTTGCCGAACTTTGTCCGGGAAAATTATAATTGAGAATT
>CAZXDS010000258.1:0-3553 GCA_964639525.1 uncultured Melioribacteraceae bacterium
ATGTATTGAATCAAGTCGATAAATACTCGAATGATAAAAATTTAATTGGAATTGGTATTATTCCGTACGAAATTGGTTATTGGTTTCTACCTGCAGAATTTAATTTCAGGTTTTCGGAAAATGATATTAAACTTAAATTTTTATTTTATGAAAGGTCTGAAGTTCAAATATTTCAATTTGATGAATTGGATTTCTCTGATATTAACTCTAAATATTTTGAGCAAAAAGAATTATCGGATTATAAAATAAATATTTCTCAAAATGACTATACAAAAGCAATAGAGGTTATTAAAAAGAATATTCTATTGGGAAATACATATCAAATTAATTTTACTGCAAAAATCAAATCATTACTCAAAACTAGTTTAACGCTTGAATTTTTGCGTGGTGTTTTTAATCAGTCGGCTGAATACACTGCTTTTATAAATTTGCAAAATAGCTTTATAATGTCATTTTCTCCTGAATTATTTTTTGAGACCGATTATAAGTATATAAATTGTAAACCTATGAAAGGTACTATAGCAAGGGGATTTACGAATTCTGAAGATGAAAGGTTAAAGAGATTTTTATCCAATGATGAAAAAAATATAGCCGAAAATGTGATGATATTGGATTTGCTAAGAAATGATATAGGTAAAATTTCAGAAATAGATTCAGTAAAAGTGTTAAAAAAATTTGAAGTGGAAAAATATGAAACCCTGCTTCAAATGACTTCGACTGTTCAAGGTAAATTACGAAACCCTTCTTTAAGTAATATCATCAAAAATCTTTTCCCTTGCGGTTCAATAACCGGTGCCCCGAAAATTAAATCAACACAAATTATTTCCGAGTTGGAAAAAGAAAAACGAGGAATATACACAGGTTCTATTGGACTGATTACAAATAGAAAGGCAGTTTTCAATATTGCAATAAGGACACTTAATATTAAAAGGAAAACTAACGACTGTGAGTTTGGATTGGGAAGCGGAATTGTTTGGGACAGTGATGCTGAAGATGAATATGAAGAAGTGCTGTTAAAAGGAAAATTTTTAACCGAACCGAAAGAATATTTTGAGCTCCTGGAATCAATATTATTTGAAAATGGGAAATATTTTTTACTGGATTTACATTTACATAGATTACAAGATGCTGCGAAATATTTTCTTTTCAAATTTGATCGAAACAAAATTCTTTCAAGTTTAAAAAAACTATCTGCTTCCCTTTATCAAAACAAAAAATATAAAGTGCGTTTGACTCTAAGTAAATGGGGGAGTATAAAAATTACTTTTATAGAAATATTTAACCGTAATGATAAAATTAAAGTTCTTTTAATACAACGAAAAGACATTTATGATAGGCAGTTTTTTAACTTTAAAACAACTTATCGCCCATGGGACAAAGTATATCGAGATGTTCAAAAAAAAGGATTCAATGATGTTTTGTTTTACAACGAGAATAAAGAAGTTTTGGAATCTGCTATTGGAAATATTTTGTTTAAAATTAAAAATAAATTATATACACCGCCATTATCTTTAAATATCTTAAATGGTTGTCAGCGGCAAAATTTTAATAACAAAAATGTATTAATTGAAAAAAAAATTAAATTATCAGATTTAAAATCAGTAGATGAAGTTATTATATGTAATTCAATTAGGAAGGAAATTTTTGTTGATGAAATTTATAATGATAGTAAAAAAATAATATTTTCAAGAAATAGAATATGAAAAAATAATGGGGCGCTTAACCATAGCTTGAGATTGCGTGTTCGGCTCTAATTGAAAATCATTAAAATATTTAAAAATCTTAAAGGAATACTGGTTTTATACATCCTAATTATTATTAAACCTGTTGCAAAATAAGATGTTTAGACGATTTGTTATTTCAATCATGCGAAGGGAGAAATTTCTTAATATGTGCAATAATCAGAAGATTTCTCACCAAAAAAACGGGTCCGAAATGACGGAATGTTTATTTTGCATAAGCTCTATTATCGAATAAGCACAAGAAAATTACAGCTCTTTAATTTCTCCGGTCAGTTTATTGATAGCGTCTTTAGCATCTCCGAAATACATTAAGGAATTCGGGTAGAAAAATAATTCGTTTTGTATTCCTGCATAACCCGGGTTCATTGATCTTTTATTAATGATAACGGTTTTTGCATAGTCAGCATTTAATATCGGCATTCCGTAAATAGGACTTTCCGGATTGTTCCGAGCTGCCGGATTTACAACATCATTTGCTCCGACAATCAATACAACATCCGTATTGTTGAAATCATCATTTATATCTTCAAGTGCAAAAAGTTTTTCGTATGGAACTTGTGCCTCGGCGAGTAATACATTCATGTGTCCCGGCATTCTTCCTGCCACCGGATGAATGGCAAATCGAACTTGAATATTTTTCTTTTCAAGTACGTTCATTAAATCGCGAATTGCGTGCTGCGCCTGTGCTACAGCCATCCCATATCCCGGTATTATAATTACGCTGCTTGCAGAATCAAAAATCATTGCAGCTTCTTCCGCATCAACTGATTTTGCATCTCCCTGCGGACCGGCAGAATCACCACCGGAGGAACTTCCACTGCCGGAAGAATCCCAACCGCCGAGCAATACATTCATAAGTGAGCGATTCATTCCTCGACACATAATCAGAGTTAAAATAATTCCTGAAGCTCCAACCAAAGCACCGGCAATAATCAGCATATTGTTCTGTAAAACAAATCCGGTTGCCGAAGCTGCCAAGCCCGAATATGAATTGAGTAGTGATATTGCAACCGGCATATCGGCACCGCCGATTGGTAAAACAAGTAACACTCCGAGTATCAAGGAGATTACACCGATGCCAATTAAAATATTTAATTCTGTCGGATTCATTGTAACATAAACACCGCCGACAATTATCGCCAACAAAAGCAATATATTAATTAAATTTTGACCCGGATATTTTACGACCTTTCCGGTTACTATTCCTTGAAGTTTTCCGAATGCAATTGCCGAACCTGTAAATGTAACGCCGCCAATCAACACCGATAAAATTATTGTAATGCTGGTTGAAATATTAAATGGAAGATTGTGGTTGAAAATTCGGTAGTATTCGGCATAGGCTACAAGAACAGATGCACCGCCTCCAAAACCATTCAACAAACCAACCATTTGCGGCATTCCGGTCATCTTTACTTTTAATGCCATAAAAGCACCTATTGCACTGCCAACAACTAATCCGATAAGAATGTATTCATAGGTTAAAACTCTTTGGTCTAAAAGTGTTATTACAACAGCAAGCAGCATTCCGACAGATGAAAGAAAATTCCCTTGTCTTGCTGTTTTTGGGGAACCCAATTTTTTGATGCCCAAAATAAAAAGTATCGAAGCAATCAAGTAAACTATATAAGCTAAAATTTCCATATTTTTCTCACTTTTTCTTGAACATTTTTAACATTCTATCGGTTACAAGGTAACCGCCCACTACATTTATTGTTGCAAAAATTAAAGCAATTGTACCAAGAATTGTGCTTATTGAAAATTCATGCAAACCCGCACTAAGTAATGCCCCGACAATTGTAATGCCGGATATT
>CAZXDS010000259.1:0-3519 GCA_964639525.1 uncultured Melioribacteraceae bacterium
ACTTTCTATTATGGACAAGTAAATGAAAACAGCCAAATAATAAATTGTTGGAATAAGTCAGAAGAGATATTTGATTTCCCAAATCTTATCAGTGATATTAATAATTATAATTCAAATAATAAATTATTTAAGAAAGGCATTTCTGTAATGCCGATTACATTCGGAATATCTTTCACAAGCTCTTTTTTAAATCAGGCAAGTGCGCTTGTTCATATTTACACTGACGGAAGCATAGGAATAAGCACTGCAGCAGTTGAAATGGGACAAGGCGTAAATGAAAAATTAAGAAGAATTGCTGCGGAAACTTTTTCGGTAAATATTGAACGGGTTAGAGTTGAATCGACTAACACAACGCGTGCAGCAAACACATCGCCAACGGCGGCAAGTTCGGCTGCTGATTTGAACGGCAATGCACTTTTAACAGCCTGCAATAAAATCAAAAATCGTTTACTTAATTTTGCCAAAGGCGAACTCTGTTCCCTGCTCTGTGATTCCGCTTCATTAATTGACGAAACGGTTTTTATTGATAACGAAAAAACAAAACTTAGTTGGGAAGAATTAATTTCCAAAGCATACATGGCAAGAATAAGTTTATCGGCACAAGCATTTTATGCAACACCGAAAATTTATTTTGACAGAAATACAAATCAGGGAAGACCTTTTGCATATCACGTTTACGGCACTGCAATTACAATCTCAAAACTCGACGTTATTCGCGGAACTTACGAAATTGAATCTGTAAAAGTAGTTCACGATTTTGGTAAATCTATCGCAAAAGAAGTTGACCTCGGGCAAATGGAAGGCGGTATTGCTCAAGGGATAGGCTGGCTAACTTCGGAAGATCTTCGATTTGATAATAGCGGAAAACTTTTATCCAATACATTATCAACATATAAAATTCCCGACATTTACGCCGTACCCAAAGAATACGACATTCATTTTTTGGAAAACTCAACGAATGAATTCGGACCGTTAAATTCAAAAGCAATCGGCGAACCTCCTTTGATGTATGGAATAGGTGCATATTTTTCAATATTGGATGCTATGGAAGCTGCAAACAAAACAAAAGATTTTGAGATTGTTTCTCCCCTCACGCCCGAAAGAGTATTGATGTATTTATATTCCGATTTGAACAATAACAGATAAAAATTCTACATTTATTTTACGAAAAGAAATTAACTTATGAGCGACAAACTTTACACTTACCCGATTGACAAATTATTACAATGGATTTTAAGAGATTTAGAAAACGATAAAATTTTCGGGCACACAAAAGAACTTTTTTTTGTTCCCGATAAGAGTAACCCTTTCCGGTTTAGACGTTACGGACAGCTTTTGGAAACTCCAATCGGTGTTGCTGCCGGACCGCATACACAAATGTCGCAAAATATTATTCTTTCGTGGCTTTACGGTGCCAGATACATTGAATTAAAAACCGTGCAAACATTGGACGAGCTCGAAGTTACCAAACCCTGCATTGATTTAACCGATGAAGGTTTTAACTGCGAATGGTCGCAGGAACTACAAGTGCATCAATCGTTTGACGAATATTTGAATGCGTGGATAATTATCCATATTCTGAAAGATATTTTCGGCTGGAGTAATGAGGAAAACGGTTTTATTTTTAATATCTCCGTCGGTTATAATCTTGAAGGAATTAAGCAGCCGAATGTTCAGTGGTTTCTTGATAAAATGGATAATTGCGATGAACTTCTCAGTGCAAAAATCGAACTGCTTTCAAAATTTTATCCGAGAATAAAACAACTAAATATTTCTTCACAATTGTCAAACAATGTTACACTTTCTACAATGCACGGTTGTCCTCCGGACGAAATTGAAAGCATTGTTTCATATTTAATTTCAGAGAGAAAACTTCATACCGCAGTAAAGTTAAATCCCACATTGCTCGGCCAAAATGAAGTTCGCAAAATATTAAACGACCAACTCGGATTCGATATTACGATTCCCGATGAAGCATTTGAACACGACCTAAAATGGAATGATGCCGTTGCAATGATTGAACGTTTGCAAGTATTGGCAGAAAAGGAAAATATTGAGTTTGGTCTGAAATTAACAAACACATTGGAAGCATTGAACATTGAAAGATTTTTACCAAGCAGCGAAAAAATGGTTTATTTAAGCGGACGGGCGCTTCATCCTATTTCAATAAATCTTGCGGCAAAACTGCAAAACCACTTTAACGGAAGTTTGGATATTTCTTTTTCCGCCGGTGTTGATGCGTTTAATATTGCCGATACATTAAAATGTAATGTAAAACCGGTAACAGTCTGCAGCGACTTGCTAAAACCCGGTGGCTATTCACGTCTGAACCAATATTTCGATGAACTGAATAAAGAATTTATTTCGGCAGAAGCAAATAATATTGATAATTTTATAATTAATTATTCAAATTCAAATGAAAACGTTGCAAATGCCGGTTTACAAAATTTGAACAAATATGCTGAAAAAGTCCTCGAAGACAAAAGATATAAAAAGCAGAATTTTAAATATGATAATATCAAAACGAACAGAAAGTTAACCGCATACGATTGTATTCACGCACCGTGTGTTGAAACTTGTGCAATTAGTCAGGATGTGCCTGAATATATGTATTATGCTTCACTCGGAGATTTTGATAATGCGTTCACGGTAATAAACAAAACAAATCCGTTGCCCAATATTACAGGAATGGTTTGTGATCATCTTTGTCAAAGTAAATGCACAAGAATTAATTACGATTCTCCCCTTTTAATTAGAGAAGTCAAACGGTTTATTGCGGACAAAGCTGCCGGTTCATTTCAACTTAAAGCAAAAGAAAAAAGTAAATTCAAAGCTGCAATAATCGGTGCCGGACCTGCCGGACTTTCCGCTGCATATTTTCTTGCACTTGAAGGTGTTTCTGTTGATGTTTATGAAGCCAAAAATATTGCTGGCGGAATGGCTGCCGATGCTATTCCTGTTTTTAGAATTACACAAGAAGCAATTAACCGCGACATTGATAACATAAAATCACTCGGTGCGGTTTTTCATTTTAATTCATTTATTGATAATATTAAATTTAATCAAATACGAAAAGAATCCGATTACATTTTTATTTCCATTGGTGCCGCAAAAGGCAAAAAATTAAAAATAAAAGGTGAAGACACACCAAATGTATTTGACCAAATAAATTTTTTAGCTGATGTGCTCAATAATAAATCACCCGAACTTGGAAATTCCGTTGCAATAATCGGCGGCGGACTTTCGGCAGTTGATGCAGCACGAACTGCGAAACGGCTTGTCGGCAGTAACGGAAAAGTAACTGTGGTTTATCGTAGAACTAGAAATGAAATGCCCTGCGGTTGGGAAGAAGTTGAAATAATGGAAGAAGAAGGCATTGAAATTGTGGAACTAACTTTACCGACTTCAATTGAACAAAAAAACGGGAAACTTGCTCTCAACTGCATAAAAATGCAGCTTGGTGAAATTGACACTTCGGGTAGAAGAAAACCGCTACCCGTTCCTCAATCCGATTTTCAG
>CAZXDS010000260.1:0-3483 GCA_964639525.1 uncultured Melioribacteraceae bacterium
ATATTCTCCACCTTGTATTTATACAAATTTCCCACTAAATTCGTGGTAGTACCTTATTAATTAAATAACCGTTTCCCGACACGGGTCTGCGACACCTGTTTTTATTTAGTTTGAATAACAAGAAAATTATTTGTCATAGTTTTCTCAACTCTTTGTTTTACAAGTAAAATTCTTATGTAGAAGTTAAGATTAATTTGATTCATCTTCCCCGGGCGTTTATTAAATTCAGAAACTATTACAGCGGTTTTGTTATATTTGCATTTCTATTTTAACCGTAAATAATAACGACGACTAATATGACTTCCAAAGAAATACGCGACCAATTCTTTGATTTTTTTAAAGAAAAAAATCATAAAATAATTTCGAGTGCACCTGTAATTCCTTTTGATGACCCGACATTACTTTTTACAAATGCGGGAATGAATCAATTTAAAGATGTTTTCCTCGGAAAAGGAACGAGAGATTACACCCGTGCCGCCGATACACAAAAGTGTATTCGTGTAAGCGGAAAACACAATGATTTGGAAGAAGTCGGGCACGATACGTATCATCATACCTTTTTTGAAATGCTGGGGAATTGGTCTTTTGGCGATTATTATAAAGCCGAAGCAATTACTTGGGCGTGGGAATTATTAACAGAAGTTTGGAAACTTCCGAAAGAAAGACTTTTTGCAACTGTTTTCAGAACGGACGACGAAGCTTTTGAAATATGGAAAACAAAAACAGATATTGACAATTCTCACATACTCCGATTTGATGAAAAAGATAATTTTTGGGAAATGGGCGAAGTCGGTCCGTGCGGACCTTCCTCAGAAATACACATTAATCTCAGCAATGATTACAATGGCGCATCACTTGTAAATGCCGGAGATGCAAAATGTATTGAGTTGTGGAATCTTGTTTTCGTTCAATACAACAGAGATAAAAGCGGTAAACTTCATGAACTTCCGTTAAAGCATATTGATACCGGAATGGGCTTTGAACGAATTTGTGCCGTACTACAGAATAAAACCTCAAATTATGATACGGATATTTTTGTTCCTCTTTTAAATGAAATTTCGGAACTGAGTAAAATTAAATACGAAAACGAAGAACATCAAATTGCAATGCGTGTTATTGCCGATCACATTCGTACACTAACTTTTGCTATTGCCGAAGGAGCCGTTCCGGGCAACGAAGGCAGAAGTTATGTTTTGCGGAGAATTTTGAGAAGAGCCGCAAGGTATGGAAGAAAGCTAAATTTGAACAAACCGTTTCTGTACAAGTTGGTTGATGCAGTTGTAAACAAAGCTGCAGGCGGAATGGGACTTGTTTTTCCCGAAATTAAAGACAACCAAAAAACAGTTGAAAAAATTATTAAAGCTGAAGAAGAAAGTTTTAATGTTACGTTGGACAGAGGTATTTCTCTTTTTGAAGATTTAATTGCAAAAGCAGGCAGCAATAAAATTATTTCCGGACAGGATATTTTTAAGCTTTACGATACTTTTGGTTTTCCTGTTGATTTGGTGGAAGTAATGGCAAAAGAAAAAGGATTTAGCCTTGACATATCAAACTTCAATGAATTGATGAATCAGCAAAAAGAGCGAGCAAGAAAATCCACCAAAAACAAAATAGCATCACTAAATAATGTTGTATCGGATTTAAGTGATTTTGAAATTGAAGAAAATGCAGATACGAATTTTGTCGGTTATGAAAAATTAGAAACAGCAACCAAAATAGTAGGTGTAAAATCAGAAGAAAACACTTCTCTGCTGCTTTTAAAGGAAACCCCATTTTATTTTGAATCCGGCGGACAAACAAACGACACAGGAATATTAATAGTTGATAATAATAACTTTAATATTATTGATTTAAGCAAAATTGATAATAGATTAGTCCATGTTGTTGAAAACAAAACACAGTTTGATTTTAAAATAGGAATGGATATTAATGCCGTTGTAAATAAAAATCGCAGATGGGCTATTATGCGAAATCATTCGGCAACTCACATTCTTAATGCTGCTTTGCGTCACATTTTAGGAACACA
Source organism: uncultured Melioribacteraceae bacterium (assembly GCA_964639525.1). Classification (GTDB taxonomy): domain Bacteria; phylum Bacteroidota; class Ignavibacteria; order Ignavibacteriales; family Melioribacteraceae; genus CAZXDS01. The sequence continues at coordinate 2,027 of CAZXDS010000260.1, forward strand.
CGTTAAACAAGCCGGTTCGTTTGTCGGGCAAGATAGACTTCGTTTTGATTTCACGCATTTTGCTAAGTTAAGCAAAGAAGAACTTCGTGATATTGAATTACTTGTAAATAGCAAACTATTGGATAATTTGAAGCTTTATCACCATAAAAATATTCCTTTTGAAGAAGCAAAAAAAATGGGAGCATTAATGTTCTTCGGTGATAAATATGGCGACAAAGTTAATGTTGTACAGTTTGGTGATTTCAGCATGGAATTTTGCGGCGGAACGCACGTTCGGAATAGTTCGCAAATCGGTCTTTTCAAAATTATAAGCGAAGGTTCGGTTGCAAGCGGTGTAAGACGAATCGAAGCAGTTACCGGTTTGGGAGTAGAAAAATATATAAATGAACAAATTATAAAATTATCCGATGCCGCTGATAAAATTGCACAATTAAATGATGAGAAAAAGTATCTTGAAAAACAACTTTCTGAATTTTCATTTAAAGAAAAATTAAAAGCGTTGGAATTGATTTTGCAATCTCCAAAGGAAATCGGTGGAATTAGTATCTACAGCAGTAAAGTGGATGCAGGAAACATGGATGAATTAAAATCACTTGCCGATGAACTAAGAAACAGAATTAAATCAGGTATTGGTGTATTAATTGCAGAAATAAACAAGAAAGTAAACATTGTTTGCATAGTAACAGATGATTTAATAAAAGGGAAAAAACTATCTGCCGGAAAAATAGTTGGCGACGCTGCTAAAATAGTAGGCGGCGGAGGAGGCGGAAAACAGCATCTTGCCACAGCAGGCGGAAAAGATGTCGGTAAAATAAATGACGTTCTTTCCGGAACTGTTGATATTGTGAGTAAATATCTGTAGAAAAGGGAAATATGAAGAATGAATTACTGCTTCAATTGTAAAACATAGTCTGCAATTTTTCCTAAAATTTTAACATCCACATCACTAAAAGGAGTCATTGGAATTTTATATTTCTTTCTATATTCAATAAATCTCTTATCGTTACCGTAGGAATTTGGGTTGCGTAAGTAATTTATTAGCTCGGTTCTGTTCCAATGCTCGCCAACATTTACTAACGAAGGAGCTAAGTCAGTGCCAAGTAAATTGTCTCCGTGGCATTTATTACAACCAACGTTGGCTATTATTTCAGAAATGGTTGGTTCGGTGTTCGATTCATTGTTAAAAATTTCTATATCCTTTGAGCTACCGTTGTCTTTTTTAGTTACCTTTGATAACATAAATAAAAAGATAAAAAGAAAAAGAAAAGCGACAACCCATTTTTGTGCATTTGTCATAAAACTTAATTTGTTGTTTTTAAAATTGAGTTCCAAAGATAAAGTATTTTTATTGTTTAATAAAAGGAAAAATTTAATTTTTTGAAGAAGTTCATCTAAAATTATTGCAGCGATTCGGGGTCAAAATTAAGATTACAAAAAACAACACGTTAAGAGTATAT
>CAZXDS010000261.1:0-3433 GCA_964639525.1 uncultured Melioribacteraceae bacterium
TCTGTAACACAGATTACTAATCTGTGTTACAGAAATTTTGACTCTGAATCGCTGTCTAAGGAAGAAACGGTTTCTAAATTTAATATATTTTCCTATCTTACTTTTTCTTAATAGAACCTGCTCCCGAAGTATCGTATTTAATATTTTTAGGGTTGCCATAATAACTTAATGAACCCGCCCCTGATATATCGGCATTTAATTTAACAGTTGCGTTTACAACAGCGTTTGCCGCGCCACTTATATCCGCAGTTATTCTTTCACACTCAAAATTTTTAGCAAATAAGTTACCTGCACCGGAAACATCCACACTCAACTTGTTTGCACGTCCAAATATTTCGACTTTACTTGCACCGCTGATTCCAAGGTCAAAATCATCGCTAACGATGTCATTTGCTTCAACATACGAAGCTCCGGAAGCTTCAATCCCACGTAGCGACTTTGTTATGATTGTAACTTTAATCCCCTTCCTCGGCGAAACATTTCTTTTTGTACTCAAAATTAAATTATGATTTTTTACACGTACAACCAGATATTTCATCAAATTCTCTTCGGCTTTTACTTCAACTTTTTGTTCATCGCCGAGAGTAACATCAACACTGTAAATTCCGTCCAAATCAATTCTGTTAAATTCGGAAACATTAAATTCTTTGTCGGTTACATGTCCATTGCCACGAACTCCCCTTCCATATCGGCACCCGCTTAAAATAAGTGCGATAAATAAAAGCATTAACATTTTAATTTTCATAGTTCTTCCCATTTTTTCTTTTAAGACGGAATGAATAAAGAAAAGTTTTATGAAATTATATATTTACGATTTGCAATTATTTAATTTATTTCCACAAATAAGTTTCATACAATTTTTTTGTAGGTTTGGAACTACTTTTAACGAAATTTAATCTTTATGGAAAATAATTCTCATTTATTCGGAAGTGATGTACATTCATTAACTATCGAAGATAAAACTTATTTTATTATCGGAACTGCACACGTTTCTAAAAAATCAGCTGAGTTGGTTAGAACTGTTATTGAGACAGAAAAACCCGACATTGTTTGCATTGAACTTGATGAACAGCGTTATCAGGCATTATCCCAAAAGAAGAAATGGGAATCTCTTGATATTAAAACCCTAATCAAGAAAAAGCAATTAGCCACTCTTTTAATTAACATAGTATTGGCTTCATATCAAAAAAAACTTGGTGAAAAACTTGGAGTTTCGCCCGGTACCGAATTATTGGAAGCAGCAAATACTGCAAAAGAGAATAATATTCCGATTGAACTATGCGATAGAGATGTTCGCATTACACTTAGACGAGCGTGGAATTCAATGTCATTCTACCAAAAAATGAAATTTATTTTATCCGGGTTTGCCGGTATTTTTGAAAACGAAGACTTGACAGAAGAAAAATTGACCGAATTAAAGCAGAAAGATGTTCTTTCCGAACTAATGAAAGAATTGGGTGAGCACTTGCCTGTTCTTAAAAGAGTTCTACTTGATGAACGAGACAGTTACTTAACCCAAAAAATGAAAATGGCGAATGGGAACAAAATTGTTTCTGTTGTAGGAGCGGGGCACGTAAATGGAATTATTGAAGCATTATCAAAAAATGATACAATTGACTTGGAAGCAATCAGCGTAATCCCACCTGTTTCAAAATGGGTAAAAATTATTGGCTGGGGAGTTCCTGCTATAATTATAGCATCTTTAGTTTTCATTGGATTTACAAAAGGTTCATCTGTTGCAGGAGATAATGTTTTATTTTGGATTCTTGCCAATGGAATTCCAAGTGCAATAGGTGCCGCAATTGCTCTTGGACATCCACTTACAATTCTTGTTTCATTTCTTGGTGCACCCATTACGAGCCTTACTCCTGTAATCGGAGCCGGATATGTAGCGGCTTTTGTCCAAGCATATTACAGACCACCGATTGTTAAAGAATTTCAAACTGTAACTAACGATGTTGGCAAATTTTCTGCATGGTGGTCAAATAAATTGCTACGCATATTATTGGTTTTTATTCTTTCCGGTTTAGGAAGTGCTATCGGTACTTATGTTGGAGCCTATCAAATAATTAAGAACATATTTTAAAACATTTTGAAAGAATTACAGAAAATAAAATATGCACCACTCTTTGTAATATTTGCCGCAGTGTTATGGGGTTTCGATGGTATAATTCTTCGTCCTTCATTATACGTTTTGCCGGTAACATTAGTGGTATTTATTGAAAGTCTTTTAACTACTGTTTTACTCACACCTGTTTTGTTTAGACAGCTAAAAACTATTAAACTAATTCAACATAGAGATTTGTTGGCATTTTTTGCTGTTGCATTATTCGGAGGTGCAATAGGAACAATGGCAATTACAAAAGCTCTGTTCTACGTTAACTTTGTAAACCTTTCAATCGTAATATTTATTCAAAAGCTTCAGCCGATTTTTGCACTTTCACTCGCTTCCGTTTTGTTAAAAGAAAAGCTCCCGAAAGAGTTTTTTCTTTGGGCTTTTCTCGCAATTATCGGGGCTTATATTATGACTTTCGGTTTGAAGCTGCCAATACTTGATACCGGGAATAAAACTCTCGATGCTGCGTTTTTTGCTTTAATTGCCGCCGTTTCTTTTGCCGCATCAACTGTTTTCAGCAAACGAGCACTGAAAAATGTTAGTTTTTATATGGGAACATATTTACGATTTTTATTATCCAGTATTTTAATGTTTTTTATTATTATAAGTTTTGGACAAATATCATCTATTTCGGAATTGACATTGCACCAAATGTTAATATTTTTATTAATCGCATTTTCATCAGGCGGATTTGCAATTTTTTTATACTATTACGGATTAAAGCAAATATCGGCTTCGCGTGCGGCAATTTATGAACTTGCATTTCCACTTTCTGCTGTACTCTTTGAATTTCTTGTTCACGATAAAATTCTTTCTTCAATACAATGGTTGGGCGTACTTCTACTAATAATTGGTATTATGAGAGTAACCAAAACTGCGAGAGCTACTTAATAATTCATGTTACACTATGTAATTTATTCAATTACACCGACCTTTAGGTACAATGCTGTCAACTTAAGAAATATTGAAGAAATCCTTAAGTTGTAGATGTGGTGAGAGCCACTGTTTTTTTGTTTTTACCGTTGCAAAGAGACTGTGTTAAAAACGCTAAAACCGTTGTCGCAGACCCGTATCGGAAAACGGTTACGCTAATTGCTTGATTTCGAGTCATATTCCCATGATTAAAATCGTGGGTTAATAAAATTTTCGACTTTTCACACAGCCTCTAAATGCAACGGCAATTGCCATCTCTTATCCGAAGGTTCCTTTGGATAAGAGACGGTAAAATAAATATCCTTCCGTTTGCAGTGTCAAGCAGTATAACGTATGCGTACAGTTAATCAATCTTTTCCTTTTTAAATTTCAATTCATAAACAG
>CAZXDS010000262.1:0-3421 GCA_964639525.1 uncultured Melioribacteraceae bacterium
GTGAGTTTAATTTATAACTATTTTTCTGCATACAGTTTAGGTTGAATTCGAGAAAAAACAAAACTTATTGCGGCAAGCGATTCTGTAATATCCACCCAATCCTTAATCTCAAGTGATACCGGCTTTGTTATGATAACAACAACGCAAGCGTATAAATTATTTAATATCAGAAAAGATATGTTTATCGATGCTCGCGATCAATGGGATTTTGCTGACGGACATATTCCGGGAGCAATTAATATCCCTGAATATGATTTTGAAACGGATAATATAACTACAGCTTCTTTGGATAAACAAAAAAGATACATTGTTTATTGTCATGGAACTGATTGCGATGTAGCTTTACGGTTGGCAAAGGAATTAAGAAAAATTAATTTTACAAATCTTTTAATTTTTTCCGGTGGTTGGAATGCTTGGATAAAAGCAGGACATGAAATTGAAAAGGGGCAGACTAAATGATGAAATTTGTCTCAAATAAATATCTTGTTTTAATATTTAGGATTTTCATTGCCTCAGTATTCATTTTTAGTGGTATTGAAAAAATTACTTCCCCGGAAAAATTTGCCGATGCTATTTTGAATTATAAACTGTTCCCAATTTTTTCAATTAACTTGATTGCCATTATTATCCCATGGTTAGAATTATTTATCGGCGTTTTACTATTATTTGGAATTTGGATAAAAGAAAATAGCATGATATCCTTTATTTTACTCATTCTATTTACTGTGCTTGTAGCCACAACGATGTTAAGAGGTTTGGATATTAGTTGCGGTTGTTTTGGTACTAAATTTGCTCAGAAAGTCGGATTGCTGAAAATAGGTGAGAATACAATTTTGATGGTAATTTCATATATAGTTTTCCAATTTGAATCTAGAATCAAGAAAAATGAAAACTAAAATAATTGATAAAAATAGTGTAGAGAAAATTCTGCTCATTAAATTGAGAGGAATAGGTGATGTTGTTTTATCAACTGTTATTTTTGATTCTCTGAAAAAAAAATTCCCAAATGCTGCTATTGATTTTTTAACCGAAAAGCCCGGAAGCGAAGCTTTGAAGAATATGTCTCTGCTAAATGAAACAATTATTTTCAACAGAAAAAGTACTTGGCAGAGATTAAAACTTTTTCCTTTTATTCGTTCAAAAAAATATGATTTAGTAATTGATCTATTTTCAAATCCTGCAACGGCACAAATTACTTTTTTCAGCGGAGCTAAATATAGAATAGGATTTCCTTACAAAGGAAGAAAATACGCTTACAATTTTTACGGACCATGTGAACGTTCGAAATATCACGCTGCTCAATTACATTTGGAATTATTGAAAAACATAGGAATTCCGATAGCGAATAAAAATCTTCATTTTCAAATAGAAAAACATTCTAAAATATTTGCTGATAGTTGGTTTGCAAATTTGGAAAAGAAATTAAATGTCGGAATAATTCCTGGTGGCGGTTGGGCATCCAAACGCTGTGATCCGATTAAGTTTGCTGAAATTGCAGATGCAATTGCAGATAAATATTCTACAAACATAATTTTAATTTGGGGACCTGAAGACAAACCGGAAGCAGAGGAAATAAAAGCGGCAATGAAAAATAAATCATTTCTTGCACCGCCGACATCAATTGCACAAATGGCTGCCGTAATTAATAATTGTGATGCGGTAATTGCTAACGACAGCGGACCAATGCACATTTCTACTGCTGTGGGAACACCGACTTTATCAATACACGGACCAACAAATCCAAAACTGCAGGGACCGTTCGGAAATAAACACGAATTTGTAATTAATGATAAACTTGATTGTATTGTTTGTAATCTTTTAGAATGTCCGCTAAATCACGAATGTTTTCTTGAACTTCCGGCTGATTCAGTAATGTCTCATTTTAGTAAGTTGTTAGATAAAAATAATATCAGTTTATAATTTGTGATTATGAAAAAAGTAGAATTCATATTAAAGCAATTTCTTCTTAAACTGCTTCTAAGATTCGGAAATTCAAAATCTTCAAAAATATCAAATGCCGATTTATCTCACAGGCACATAAAGATTCTTCTTATCCGGCTAAACAGAATCGGAGATGCCCTTGTTACAACTCCATTGATAACATTGTTGAGAGATAAATTGGATTGCGAAATAGAAGTCCTCTCTGACAAGAAAAATTATTTTATTTTTGAAAATAATCCTTTTGTAAGCAAAACAATTATTTTTCATAAAGGGTTAACGGGAATATTAGCAACAAGAAAATACATTTCTAAATCCGAATTTGATGTAATAGTTGATGCTCATGATGATGTTTCAACAACGGTTAGCTATTTGGTTTCGCTCGCACCTGTTCCGTTAAAGTTTGGACTAGAGAAAAGCAACAAGATTGTTTTTACCAATACAACAAAAAGATTGGCTGGGACTAAACATCATGTTGTGGAAAGAATTCTACAGTTATCAAACCTATTTGGTATAAATGCTAATATTCAAAATTCAAACATATTTTTTTTGCCAAAAGAAAATTCGTTTGAATTTGCAGAAAAATTCATTTCCAATAATTTCCATGAGAATAAATTATTAATGGGAGTTAATATTTCTGCGGGCAGCCCGGCTCGATTTTGGGGCGTTGAAAAATTTCAGAAATTGCTGCATTATTTATCCGATAAAAATGCGAATATAATTTTAATATCACCACCAAGTGATTTTGAATTAGCGAAAGAAATATCAGCAAATCAATATCCAATCTTTTCAGAAAATGAATTTGATAAAGCTGCAACAATGGTTTCTAAGTTGGATTTACTTTTTACGCCGGATACTTCTTTTGTTCATATCGCTTCTGCATTTGAAATTCCCGTTTTTGGTTTATACGTAAAGTATAATACCGATGATGTTATTTGGTATCCTTTCAAATCAAAGTATGAAGCGGTTATTACGGAAGAACCGAATTTTGATAATTTGTCTTTTGATGAAGTGCTTGATAAATTCATTCTATTCTTTAATAAAGTAAAAATAAATTATGATAAGACAATGAAATGAAAGCACGAAAAGACATTTTAAATATTCATAAATCACTTGGACGACCACTTATCCTCGATGGCGCAATCGGAAGTTTATTGCAGAGTCAAATAAATATTACTAATGAAAATCCAATGTGGACTTCCCTACTAAACTTAAGCGAACCGAAGTTGGTTAGCGATATTCACAGAGAATACATCTCGGCTGGTGCCGAAATAATTACTACAAATACGTTTAGAACAAACCCTGCAATTTTAGAAAAAACTTGCCTATTGGATAAAGCAAATGATATTGTTGGTAAAAGTGTTGCACTTGTTTACCAAGCGATGAATGAAGAAGAAAATGATAATATAATCGTTGCCGGTTCAAATCCGCCGGCAGAAGATTGTTACCAAAAGAAAAGAACTCTCTCCCCTTCCGAAATTGA
>CAZXDS010000263.1:0-3420 GCA_964639525.1 uncultured Melioribacteraceae bacterium
GCCCTTTAACCTGACGAACGGGAATTTCTTTATCCCCGTCTTTTAGTTTCATTAAAATAGAAAACCCCATATAAATTACAACTGCTAATAGAAAAAAAATGATGCTGTTCAGTAAAATATTTTTTATTGAGGAATTAAAATCAATGTTTGATGTATTTTTTTGCTGCGGTTTCTTTTTCAATCCTGATTCATTTTTTAATATGTATAAATAAAATAATTAGCTAATTAATTTACAAAAATGAGTTTTCTGTAAAAAGAGAATAATGTAAGAAACGGAATTATCTTCCCAATTCATCAAGCAAAAAAGAATTATTAAAATCATTATAATAATATCTGTTCCCCCAATAACCATAAGGAGAGAAGCCTGCACCAACCGGATTAAAATACTGAAGAGTTATCCTGGTACTTTTTGAAAGTTTATAATTAATTTGTGCACTGCTTATGTAAATACCATTTATCGATTTCGAAAAATTTTCACCAAAAGAATTGTATGGAGTAGTAACCAAACTTGCATCAACGCTTATATTCAGATTGTCGGATATTTTGTAAAACATACTGCTTGTATAGGTTCCGAGCATAATGTTATTTCCGGAAAATGTGGAGAAGGACATGCCGACACTGTGCGATATTTTAAAATTTTCAGGATGAAAAAATCCGAGAAATAAGGACGACGGAGAATTATTAGTAAAACTATCTTTTATTGTAGGCAGTTTTGTTGCATCATTTTTAAACTGTCCGAAACAAAGGGAACCGGAAATAACAAATAACATTAAAATTAGTTTTTTCATTTTATTGTATTTAAAACTCTGCTAATGACAAAAAAACAATACTAAACATCTCAATAGGAAGATAAATCATTTAACAATTTCTATCGAGCAATAGTTTCAATTATTCTTTCAATTTCACAATCATTTCAATTTCCACAGCCGCATTTATCGGCAGTTCGTTCACGCCCACTGCTGCACGAGTGTGTTTACCGGCATCACCGAAAACCTGCTGTAAAAATTCCGATGCACCATTTGCTACTTTTGGCTGATCCGTAAAACCGGAAGGACTGTTTACAAACGCAGTTACCTTTACAATCTGTTCAATATTATCAAGATTGCCCGCAACTGCTTTAACTGCATTTAAACAATTTACCGCACACATTTTTGCTGCGTCTTGTGCATCTTCCAAACTCAAATCAACGCTGACTTTTCCGGAATATTTCAATTCACCGTTTACCATAGGAATTTGTCCCGAAGTAAAAACAAAATTACCGACTTTTAACGCCGGCACATAAGCAGCAAGCGGTGCCGGCGGTGCTTGAATTGTAATTCCCATTTCAGCTAATTTCTCTTCGTACATAATTTTTCCTTTTTTTCTTTTAAAATACCTTTAATTAAAATAAATTCAAAAATGAAATGTTGATAGAACTGTGATATTAATTTAATGTTGCGGATAGAAGTTTCAATTGTTAGATTGCTGTATTGTTAAATGAATTCACTAAAAAGTAAAGAAATCATTCTTAGATTGAAGGATACAAATGACAGAAACAAAATTTACGGAACTGCTTGAAGTAATGTACAAACTTCGTAAGGAGTGCCCTTGGGATAAAGTTCAAACACACGACTCGATTAAATCAGCAACAATGGAAGAGGCTTATGAAGTTATTAACGCAATTGATGAAAAGGATTTTAACGAATTAAAAGGCGAACTCGGCGATTTACTTCTTCACATTGTTTTCCATTCGGTTATTGCCGAAGAAGAAAAACATTTTACGATTGATGATGTGATTGAAGGAATAACTTCAAAGTTAATCAGACGGCACACTCACATTTTCGGCGGAGTAAAAGTAGAAAACAATTCCGAAATTGAAAAAAATTGGGAAACAATTAAATTGGAAGAGGAAGGACGTGAATCTATTTTGGACGGAGTTCCGCCTAATATGCCGGGACTTCACAGAGCATTCCGTCTTCAGCAGAAAGCTTCAAAAGTCGGTTTTGATTGGAATAAAAAAGAAGATGTCTGGAAAAAAGTAGAAGAAGAAATTTCGGAAGTGAAGGAAGCAGAAAGTAAAAATGATTTATCGGAAGTAGAAAATGAACTCGGTGATTTATTTTTCTCGTTAATAAATTATTCACGTTTCCTCGGTGTTAATCCCGAAAATGCCTTAAGGAAATCGACTAATAAATTTGCAAAAAGATTCCGTTACATTGAAAAAAAACTGAAAGAATCAGGTAAAAAGATAACGGATTCCAATCTTGAGGAAATAGATAAATACTGGGAGGAAAGTAAAAGTGTTTAATCAATTACTCACAAACGCAATTTCAAATAATCTGCTGAGCCAAACAAAAGCTTTGTGCGATATGAAATATCAATAAAGGCTGATTCACAATTCGTGAATTAGCCTTTATTGTTTTAATTATTTGATATTTGATTATTTATTTCAGCAGCAGCATTTTTTTTGTTTTCAGGTAACCAAATTTTGTTATATCTGTTGGAGTTACTTGAATATGAACCAAATATGTTCCGGAAGCTAAGTTGCCTCCATCAAATTTTACATTATAGCTGCCGGAGTCTTTTAGGCTATTCACTAATTTAGCAACCTCTTTGCCCAGCATATCAAACACTTTTATTTTTACCAAACCGCCGTAAGGCATTTGGTAATTTACTGTAGTAGTCGGATTAAATGGATTTGGAAAGTTATCTATTGCAAATGCAGTAATGCCCATATTATTATCTTTTTCACCTGTATCTTTTGAAAGCAAATTTCCGTTAAGAGCAATCGGTTCCGGTGTTGACATTGTTCCTTCTATTGAATAATAAGCTCGAACATCATAGCGTAAAAATATTTTTGTACTTGAGCTGCCTACAACATATTTTGTATCTTCCCAAGTAGTTGTTCCTCTATTTAAATTTGCTACCATTGTCAATGGATCGATTACTATTCCCTTTTCACCTGTTGCTGTTCTGTAAACTCTATATTGTGTTACATAGCTGTTAGGATGTTCATTCCACATTAACCGGACCGGTTTATTTATATTTTTTGGTCCGTAATTTGACCTTAGATTACGATAATTGTTGTTGCTGAATCGAGGAGTTCCTCTCATCTTTGAAACGTAAGTTTCATGTTCGGCTGGGTTAAACGTTGCTGTTGGTCCACCATAATCCCTTGTTCCTGATTCATTAAACCAGCCGTAAGTATCATATTTAATTCCTATGTTTGCACTGAATTCTTGACTATTAATTGCTGTTGCAGTAATTGTATTTTGCTCAACAACATTATAACTTGCACTTGGGGCATTTTCCGGTGCTCCGTTATTTACAATTATCTGTCCGCCTAAATTGGGGAAGCCTACAAATTCATTTTTGAAGGTTACATTTACCTCTTTTTTTAACACCGATTTATATGTCGCTCCATCATCTTCAGCAGTTAAT
>CAZXDS010000264.1:0-3407 GCA_964639525.1 uncultured Melioribacteraceae bacterium
ACTTTAGTTGACGGATTAAAATATTACAAAAGAATTTGGCTTTAGCCACATTAGGCATTACAAACTAAAATGTAAGTACGGACTAATTTTATTTATATCTTGTTAAATATTTGCATTATTTCTTTAAAAAATCCACTGCAAGCAGATTAGATTTTACTACAATAGACATTATAAATTGAGGGCAATAAATGAAAACACTTATTTTATTATTTTTAACAGCTTCGTTTGTTTTCGGTCAATCATTTCATACAATAAACATTGACGGAACAAACGATTTTGCTGCAAGCGAAAATATTTCAACAAGCACTTCCGGTTATGTAAACTATATTACTTGGGATAAAGACAATCTTTACATCGGATATACCGGTGATGATATTGGCACAAGCGAATCGGATAAAAAGTGGATTGTATTTTATTTTGATACCGATCCGAAATTAGACCCGGCTTCCTCCGGTGATGCCGGAACTACGGCTGCAATCGGTTTTAATACACAAAATTGGACTTTGCCTTTTAACGCAGATTATATGCTTCAAGTCAGAACCGACGAAGGTTTTAATTCTTTTAAAAAATACTCGGGAAGCAATTGGGCAGATTCAACAACTGCCGGAATTTCATTTTATGATAATGATGCTTCTAATTTTATTGAAATTAAAATACAGCTCTCCAAATTAGGCTCTCCGCAACAAATTAACGTTTTAGGATATTTTATTAACGAAACTGCTTTTTCGGAAACGACATACGGAATATTTCCTTCATCTTCTTTAGCAGACGGTTATTATTCATCCGGTACGTTTACCGAATACGAAAATTTTTATTTAATCGGCGAGGTATTCCCAAACATTGCAAATCACGTAAATAATTTTGAGTGGCTTGTTCATTTAAAAGCTTCTACTACTTCTTTGGCAGACACAAATATTTATGCAGGAATGGGCGTTAATTCAACAGATGGATTTGATTCAGGTGTTGATATTGCAAAACCTCCTGCACCAAGCAGCAATTATTTGGAAGTATTTTTCAGCCATCCTGACTGGACTACATCACTTGGTCCGCGATTTACGCGTGATATAAAAAAGTATATTTCATTGGATAGCACAACATCCGTTTGGGATTTTAAAATTAACACTGACCAAACCGGACAGCAGGTTTCTGTTAATATGTCTGATTTTGACTTTGTGCCAAGCAATTATGATGTTAAACTTTATGATGCCGTTGTTGATTCTACTCACGATATTCGGACTAACGAAACATATCAATATACATCATCTACAACAACCGAAGAACGGAATTTTAAAATAATTGTTGGAACAACGCTTACTTCTCCTAATATAAATTCAAATGTAAACTCTATCAATTTTGGAAGTGTAAAAACAAATACTTCTTCAACGGTTAATTTATCCGTTTCAAATTCAGGGGATTCCACACTAATTATTTCAAATATTATCTCAACAAATAATTCTGTTTTTACATTTACCGGCGGAACATCATATAATATTACTTCAAATAATTCTGTAACAATACCGGTTACGTTTTCACCGGATGCCGCAACCGGCTACTCCGGAAAATTGCAGGTTTTAAGCAATGACCCCGATACAGATACTTTGTTTATTGCACTAACAGGAACCGGAGTTGCTCTAACTCCTGATATTTCGGTCAGCAGTTCAACATTAAATTTCGGCTCTATTAAAGTTGATTATGATTCAACTTTAACTTTTAGAATTTACAATACCGGAGATACAACATTAGTAGTATCCGGAATAAATATAAGTAGTTCGGATTTTTCTTTTGTTGGTCCAACATCTTTTAACATTGCGGTAAATGATTCCGTTGAAAGAAGTGTAAGGTTTTCCCCGTCGGCTGTTGTTGATTATACTGATTCGCTGTTGATTTTCAGCAACGATCCCGATAGCGATACACTATCAATTGCTATAACGGGAACCGGAACAACGGCAGTATTTGCAAAAAGTTTTAATGCAGGCTGGCATCTGTTTTCAGTACCTTTAGCACCGAATAATAATTCGGCAACTGCTGTTATCGGCGATGATATTTCTCAATATTTTCTTTTAGATTATGATAGAGCAACCGGCTACACTAATTCTGATTCATTATCTGAAGGAAACGGATATTGGTTAGGAATTGATTCAACTGTTACTATTGATGTAGAAGGAACTGCGAATGTTGATTCCGTTATAATATCAGCAAACGCAGGCTGGAATATACTTGCAACACCTTACGTGCGTAAATATCCCACTTCGACAATGTATTTTAAGACAAATACAAACTGGGTAACGGAAGCAGCAGCGATTGATTCAGGTTGGATTCAGAATGTTTTTTACTCTTATAATGAAAGTGACAGCAGTTATACTTCAGTTGATACACTTGAACAATGGGCGGGAAATTGGATGCTCTCATTAACTGATAATTTGTCGGTTCTGTTTGTGCACAATCAAAGTTCAGGAACGCCTTTAACAAAGCCTGAAACAGAGCAAATACAAGTCTCTGTTAATAATTGGTTAGTTACTATTAAAGCTGATAATGAGTTTGGAAGAAAAGATGACATTTTAAAATTCGGAATTAATGAAAATGCAACAATCGGGTTTGATGTAAAATATGATTTTGCAAAACCGCCGATTTCTCCAATTCAAGGTTCAATTCAAACATATTTTGCACATAATGATTGGTCGCCTTTTGTTAACAAATTTGCAAGAGATGTTCAAGAACATTTCGGCGCTTTTTCAAATACCGAGTGGAATTTTACGGTTGCCTCAACTGTATCCGGTGATGTTACTCTGCATTGGGAAAATATTGAGCAAGAATATCCGGTGGATGAAATGGGCGATACCGGTTTGCTCTTATCAAGTTCTCTTATTCCTACTGGAACTATTGCTATGCTGCCTCAGCATTCATTTACATTTCGGGCACAAGCTAATGTATTATATGAATTTGCAATAAATGCGATTACTGTAGATGTAAAAGATTCAAATATTCCTTTAAAATTTAATTTAAGTCAAAATTACCCGAATCCATTTAATCCTACTACTGTAATAGAATATTCCCTACCTCTTCGGCAATCTGGTGAAACAGGGCATGCCTTATCCGTACAACTGAAAATTTATGATATTCTTGGAAGAGAAGTTGCCGAGCTTGTAAATAAAGAAATGAAACCCGGGAATTATAAAGTAACTTTTGATGCTTCCAAATTGAGTTCCGGATTATATTTTTATAAACTATCTGCCGGAAGCTTTGTTGATGTTAAAAAGATGATGCTGTTAAAATAATTTGGAATTGGCAATGGATAATTCGTAAATTTTACAAATTACTTATGAATTATTCATTGTCTTTTTACCTGCAAAATATTTTCAGCGATTCAGAAGCAAAACTAAGTTTAATAAAATCAATGATTTATAGGT
>CAZXDS010000265.1:0-3320 GCA_964639525.1 uncultured Melioribacteraceae bacterium
ACGAACTTCCCCAAACGGACTTTAGTCCGTTTGGGGCTTTTTAGAGCGGACTCATGAATTGGTAGTAAAAATAATCTTTTGAGAAAAACAAAGTAAAAAGCGTGATTCGTCAGTTTCGGTAGGCAAAAAATAACAATTATAAATTTAGAAAGAGTAAATATTATGAATACAAAATTAAAACAGATGTTAATTACTTTTATCTTTGTTCTTTGTACTTTTTCCATATCGTATTCCCAAACAGTTTACGAGCCGGTTACGAGTAATATTTATCCGTATATGGAAAAAATGGCGGATAAAGGTTTGATTGAATTTAATGATTTAATCAAACCTGTGCCTCGGGATTATATTTATCATAAATTATTAGAGATTAAAAACAGAAAAGAAAAAATTTCGATTGTTGATCAAAATGAACTAATATTTTGGCTAAAAGATTTTGGGTTTGAAAAAACAAATAATTTATTAAAATCAAAGCTACATTTGAAAAATAATAATGAAACAAACGGGAAAGGAAAAGTTGAAGACTCAAGTCTGAATTGGATCAAAGATAAATTCGGGCGGTACCGGTTGTTTAGTTATTCCACTGATTTGTTTAAAATAAATTTGGATCCGATATTCGGTTATGAAATGGCTTCGCGAGATGGTGAAAAACGGACTCATTTTTGGAACGGTGTTTACTTTTACGGTTATCTCGGTAAACACATAGGTTTTAGCTTTAGTTTCAGAGATAACAGCGAAACGGGAAATACAGTTGACAAAACAAAAGAATTTACACCTGTTACCGGCATTGTTACATCGAAAACAAATAAAAATAATATTCAATATGGTGAAGTTCAAACAAGTATTGCTTATAGTTGGAACTGGGGTAGTTTTTCTGTCGGGAAAGATTATTTGGAATGGGGATATGCAAACAGCGGTAAAATAGTTTTGTCGAATAAAGCCCCGACCTATCCTTATCTCAGAATGGAGCTCCGTCCGGCAAAATGGATGAGTTTTAATTACATTCATGCTTGGCTAAGTTCGGAGGTTATTGATTCTACAGCAAGTTATTCAACATTAAGAACCGGACAAGACAGAATAATTTACCGCAATAAGTATTTTGCTTCGCATACGTTAACTTTATTCCCGACAACCGGTTTATCAGTTGCTCTTGGCGAATCTGTTATTTACAGTGATAATTTGGAATTGGCATATTTATTTCCACTAATGTTTTTTAGAGAAGCGGATCATTATTTGAGTAACCCGGAAGGTAATAATGCAGGTGCAAATTCACAGTTCTTCTTTAATATAAGTTCTCGTAATAATATTCCAAACACACATTTGTACGGCACATTATTTATTGATGAAATTGCCATTGCAGATCTTTTTGATGCATCTCGGTCGCGTAATCAAATTGCTTTTACATTCGGCGGTTCGGTAGCCGATTTACCGATCGATAACTTTACTTTAAAGATTGAATATTCAAAACTTTATCCTTTTGTTTACCGTCATTACATTCCAACACAGACTTATGAGAACCACGGTTATGTGCTTGGGCATTGGATACAGCACAATGCGGATATTATTTATTCATCAATTAATTACAGATTTATGAGGGGACTGCAGGCAACAGTTTGGGCGGAATATATCCGAAAGGGCGGAGACGGTGTAGTAGATGATCAATATACGCGTCCTTCCAAACCTTTTCTTTTTGGTGAAAGGAAAAACTACACGAATTGGGGTTTTGAGGCAAAGTATCAAATCACGCATCAGTTATTTGCACGGTTTAAGTTTCAGTCGTACCGTTCGTCCGTGCAGCAGTCGGATTTTACTTTTAAAGATAAATCGTTTGTTGATGCTGCATTTGCGGTTTATTATGGCTTGTAGATTCGGAGGTTAACATGTTTTTTGTTTTTCGGGGATTATTAAGATATTATTCTAAGAAAAATTTTGAGATTATTTATATTTTTTTAAATTGATTTTATTCAGCCGGCTTTTGAGTCGGCTTTTTTATTTTATGGTTGTTTATTTCTGTTTTTGTGTTGAGTTTTAGGCAACAGTAATAAAGGGCAAATGTCCGAAAAACTTTGCGATGAATAATTGAAAAGAGGAATTGTGGAATAATGGAATTTGTCATATCTCGAGCTATGTTTTGATAGAACACGGATAACACTGATTCAGTGGATTTACACGGATAATAATTGTAATTGAGAATCGAAAATCGAAAATTCCGAAGTGATTTATGTTATTTTTGTTTTTTGATTTTTAATCAACAATTGACAATCGACGATTGCAAACTAATTTTCGTGTTGCGATATTTTTTTATAATAAAAGGAGTTTCCAATGAATAAAGAAGAGTTAAAAAATAGGACAAAAATATTTGCTCATAGGTGTGTAAAATTATGTGTAGCATTACCGCATTCTTATCTTGGAAATCATATTAAGGGGGTGGAATAAAATAAGTACTTCATTTTTAGTTGTTAACTAATTGTTTTTATTATATATAAAACTCATAACCAACCGAGTTATTCTATTCCACTCCCTAAAGGACAATTAACACGTTGTAGTACTTCGGTAGCTGCCAATTATCGAGCTGCATGTTTGGGTCAGAGCAAAGCAGCATTTATTTCAAAAATCAGTATAGTTATTGAAGAAGCGGATGAATCTGAATTTTGGTTAGAATTTATAATAGACGAGAAATTATTTCAAGAAGATAAAGTGGAACCGTTAAAGCAAGAAGCACACGAATTAGCCTCAATATTTATTGCATCACGAAAAACCGCACAAAAAAAGAAAGGGAATTGCTGATTGATGATTTATGATTGATGATTGACGAATGATGATTTATGATTTATGTTATTTTTGTTTTTTAATCGACAATCAACAATTCCGAAGTGATTTATGATTAATGAATTGTGATTTTTTTTTTGTCTTTTGTTTTTTAATCAACAATCGATAATTGGCAATCAACAATTCAGAGCTTCGTTCGTCGAAAAGACAGACTGTTACGGAATGTTGGAATGATTGAATGACGGAACAATTGAATTTGTCATATCGAAGGAGTATGTTTTTCACGACTGAGATATCTCTTAAATACAAAAAACACTTTGTGAATAGTATATATACTTACAGGTCAGATTGAACTTGATATTGTTTTTTTCACAACAGAACGACCTTCAGAAAGCGAGGTAACCCCCGCAAAGTTGGTTATTTAAAGATGCAGGTAATTGAAAATCTAAAGGCTGAAACTATAACTAATAAAGTAAAAGAAAGTGTATCCAAAGAAACAGAGTTATTAACGGATATTTCAATTTCATATGTTAACTTGTCAAAAGTGGTTAAAC
>CAZXDS010000266.1:0-3313 GCA_964639525.1 uncultured Melioribacteraceae bacterium
TTATCATAATTTATTTATTCCAAGCACATCAAAATATTATTTAGCTCTTTTCTATCCCCCATTAAATTCGTGGTAGTACCTAAATTAAAATACTCCTGCAATACCTTCTCCGCAGCTAAAACATTTTCCGTTAGCAATTTTATTTGAATAAACGGAATGCCAATCCCTTGATATCAAAGACTTTCCACATTTCGGGCAGTATGTTGTTTGTCCTTCGGCGTTGTGAATGTTGCCTACATAACAATAATTTATCCCCGTTTGCATTGCAATTTTACGGGCAGCAGTCAATGTTGAATCGGGAGTTCTTTGATAGTTTCTCATTTTAAAATCGGGATGAAATGCCGTAAAATGCAGAGGAACATTTTCACCGAGATTTTCCAAAATCCATTCACACATTTGCTTTATTTTATCCGGCGAATCGTTTTCGCCGGGGATTAAAAGTGTTGTTATTTCAATCCAAACTTCCGTTTCATTCTTCAGCCAAATCAGAGTATTAAGTACATCATTAAGGTGAGAAAACGTCAGCTTGTGATAGAATGTTTCCGAAAAGGCTTTCAAATCGACGTTTGCAGCATCAATAAATTTGTAAATATCCTTCCGGGCTTCCTTATCAATATATCCGGCTGTTACCATAATGGATTTGATGTTTTCCTCGGCGGCAATTTTGGAAATATCAATCACGTATTCGCCGAATATTGTCGGGTCGTTGTAAGTAAAAGCAATTGAAGGTGTGTTATGTTTTAATGCAAGACTAACAACATCTTCCGGTGAAGCAGTAACCGAATTAATATCATCAATTTTCGATTTGCTCATTGTCCAATTTTGACAAAACTTGCAACCGAGATTACAACCGGCAGTACCAAAGCTTAAAATATTTGAACCGGGTAAAAAATGATTGAGCGGTTTTTTCTCAATCGGATCAATTGCAAATCCTGTCGGTTTACCGTACCCGATTGAATACAGCTTCCCATCAATATTTTCACGAATATAGCAAAAACCTTTCTGCCCTTCGCCGATAGTGCAGTAACGCGGACAAAGTGTGCAGAGCAGTTTCCCGTTATCGGCAGGCTGCCACCATTTAGCAAGTTGTAGATTAGCGAGTTCCAATTTAATCTTACCTTAAGCTTTAAATAATTTATTTACCTCATGTTACGCAAATTGGATTAAGCATTAAGATTTGCCGTCATTGCGAATCCCAACGCTTTTGTTGGGATGCGGCAATCTGTTTAATTTTCAACAATCTAAGCTTGTGAACGTTGCAACAGATTGCCGCATCGTTCCGACAAATCGGATATCCTCGCAATGGAGAGAAGACAAAAAGCATTTCTTTTATAAACATAAAACCTTACGTAACTTGTGTTATTTAACTTCAACGTTTGTAAACCAAACTCTAAAATTATCATTTTCCCCGGGACGATTTAATGAAATAGTCAAAGGTCCAAACTTTTTATAATCTTTCCATTTTGTTACGCGACTCGGTGTTGAAGAACTATTTTTGTAATATGCCCATTCAATTATATTATTATTCCCATCAATGTATAAAATATATTTGTCGTTAGGAGTATATCCTTTATCGGCAGTATATTTTACAACAACTTCACCGGCTTGTTTACCTCCGATAGGCGATGCTGAAAGATTTTTCTGCAATGTAATACTTACATTATTATCCCAAACAAGATGGAATGGAAACAGCAACCAATACGAATCGTTAATGAATTGTTTATCTCTTTTAATAATCTCGGGCGATGAACTTTTATCTGTTTTTGCTTGCGAAAAAACAGTTGAGTCTTTTTTATTCGGCAAATAAAATTTAATAATGTCGTTTTTTGGTTCCCAATACCAAGTACGATGAATTTGTTTATCTCCGATTTTAACATTAAAAGTAAAAGCTATTGAATTAACATTATTCCAATTTGAAAGACCCGCTGCTCCAGCTATTTTTTGTGCTATGGATATTTGTTTTTTTACCGGGTGTTTTTTTTGTGTATTATTACGGCATCCTGCAAAAAGTAATAAACACAATATCAAAATTTTAGACATTTTCAGAATCACTAAACCTCCTAAAGAATTTATTAGGTAAAAATTTTTATTAATAAGTAAGTTAAACAAATTTTATGATATTTTTTTGTTGAAAATATTTAAGCACATCACTGCTGTTTAAAATAAAATAGCGGAATGTGAATATATCTTATTCGGGAAAGATAGAACCGAGAACTAAAAACAGTTACAATGCTGAATAAATCGATTAATAGGAAAGCAATTAAATTTGATTGTGTTACACAATATTACCGCCAACTGCCAATGTCCACTTTTAAAAGTGAATTTTCAGAGTAGGAACTATTTTTTTAACTGTTGAAATTCTAAAAAATATTATATACGGTTACTCTTTTTTTGCATAAAGACAAATGCCTTTATGCAAGACTTTGTTTGGGACTAAAATCTCTTTTTGAGGTTGATATTAACGTAATAAGATGCGACAAAAAAAATAAAGTAAGCTACACTTTTTCTTTATTCAAATTATGGCAGATTAAAAATCCGGAAAACAAATTTTTATTTTCCGGATAAATATTCGATGAGAGAATTTTAACTATTATTTACTCTCAACTATTTTAAATGAGTGTGTAATTTCCATAGCCTTTTCAAACATTGCAGTTACACCACAGTATTTTGTTTGCGAAAGTTCAATAGCTCTTTCTACATCTTTTTCTTTAATATCTTTTCCGTAGAAAATATATTCCAAATTCATTTTAGAAAAAACTTTCGGATGTTCTTCCGTCATATCCGCTGTAATGTTCATTTCAAATCCATCAACAGTTACTCTTTTTTTCTGAAGTATTGCAGCAACATCACTTCCTGTACAGCCGCCAAGACTTAGCAGCAATAATTCTTTTGGGCGGATTGCAGCATCGCTGCCGCCAAAATTTTCAGGACCATCCATCATTACCCAATTATTTGAATCGGTTTTCCCTGCAAAAGTTATTCCCTGCAACTGTTTTACAAATGCTTTTACCTGAGCCATTTAATTTCCTATTTAATGTTAAAAAAATTATTGATATTTTGATGCAGCTAAAATAATTAAGATTCTAATTGTCTTTAGAATTTTTAGAATGCTTTTGAATACTATCATGCCGGTCCGGCCATTGATGGGTTTCAGCATCCATTATTTGAAAACAAGTATAATTATAGATTCTGAAATAGTCCGGCAGCTGCCGGGCAGCATAACCATGGCAAAATGGGGCTATTCAAAACCTTCTTTTAAACTAAATTGAAAAATTAAACTTCTCCAATATCTTCATTCCAAAGTTCAGGTTTG
>CAZXDS010000267.1:0-3247 GCA_964639525.1 uncultured Melioribacteraceae bacterium
CGCATTATCCAAATCGGTGTTCTTTCGGTTTGTTCTCTTTTACATGCTCTTAAAAACAAATCATTCTGTAGTTTTTCCAAAAGGTACTCTCTCTAATTTTTTATTTATAAAATTTAATTATTTCTTTTATTAATGATTTAATGTTGTAGTTTTCCGGCAAAATATTAACGGTTAAATTTCTTTTTTCAATTTCACGTTTAGTTACCGGACCAATTGAAGCAATACTTTGTCTCTCAAAAAAACTTTGTATATTCTTTAATTTCAATAACTTTACAAAGTTATCAAATGTTGAAGGACTCGTAAAAACAATCAAATCAAATAAAGAGTTCTTAATTTTTTCAATTGTTGCTTCGGAATAATCATCTGCCGAAACCGTATTGTAAACCGGAATAAAATCAACAGCAGCTCCTTTCGTTAAAAGTGAATTACGTAACTCCGGATTAGCAATTTTTGAACCCGGAATAAGTATTTTTTTTCCGAAAACTTTTTCTTTATCTAAAAATTCATTTAATGAATTCGAGCTGGATTTTTCAGGCATCAACAAAATTTTAAAACCTTTATTAGCGGCTGCTTTTTTTGTTTTATCACCGATAACAATTATTTGAACCGGTGAATTATTTATTTCATTTATATTCTTTTCAAATTTGTTAAAAAAAAACCTAACCGCATTTACAGACGTAAATATTAAATAATCATAATTTAACGCATTATTTAATTTCTCTTTTTCATTTTCTGTTAGAAGCAGTTCAACAATTTTTATTGTTGGGAAAAAAATAATTTCCGCACCGTTATTTTTTAATTCGGCAAAATCATTTTTATCTTTAACCAATCCGGTAAATAATATCTTTTTTCCGTTCAGCATTATTTTTGAGATTCAAAAATTTCTTTCAAAACCTTTGCTGCTCCGGCTTTTTTAATATCTTTTGCTAATTGTTTACCGAGTTTTTCAGCGTTGTTTTTACTTCCTCGCATTTTTTTTCTGAATGTAATTGTTCCGTCAATTGAACCGACATATCCGCTTAGATAAAGTCCGTTGCTTTTCAATTCGGCAAGCGCACCGATAGGGACTTGGCATCCGCCGCCGAGTTCACGTAAAAAAGCTCTTTCGGCAAGAACAGCATAATAAACTTTTTCATCGTGTATTTTCAAAACAATTTCTCTAACAAATTTATTTGAACTTGCAATTTCAATTCCCAAAGCACCTTGCCCGACTGCCGGAAGAATTTGATATACAGGAATTACCGAAGAAATGTATTTTTTTAATTTCATTCTTTCCAAACCGGCTCTTGCCATTAACATTGCGTCCCATTTCGATGCTTCAAACTTTTTCAATCTTGTCTGCACATTTCCGCGAATATCCACAACTTTTAAGTCGGGACGCAAATATTTAAGCTGGCTTTTTCTACGGAGCGAACCGGTTGCAACCGTCCCGCCTTGTTTTATTTTTTCAATTGTAAATCCTTTTTTTCGTGCAACCAAAACATCTTCAACAGCGTGGCGTTTTGTTACAGCTGTAAGTTCCAATCCGTTAGGAAGTTCCGTCGGTAAATCTTTTAAGCTGTGAACGGCAATATCAATATTTCCTTTAAGTAATTCAATTTCAAGTTCTTTTGTAAAAAGTGCTTTGTCTCCAATTTTTGAAAGAGCAACATCGAGAATTTTATCACCTTTGGTGCTGATTTTTTTTATTTCAACAACAACATTCTTATTAAATTTTTGAATTTCTTTTTTTACAAATTCCGCTTGCCACATAGCAAGTTCACTTTTTCGTGAACCTATAATTATTTTTTGTTTTATCAATTTTGCCTCGTTTTTTTCAATTTTCTTTTTGTTTATATTTCTTTTTTTATCTGTTTCTATTTTAGATTCTATTTGTTATTCCGAAATGTTTTTGCACAGCATTCTGTGAATAATCGGAATCCCCTACAATGTATGAGATTCCCGACTAAAGCATTTGGGAATGACAGTGTCTTTTATCCGGCAGATTCCGGATTTTTTTTGTATGAACTTTTCATCTATTCATGTTTATTGTGTAAATTAAAAAGCTCCCTTAATACATTGGAATATTTTTTCGACTCTTCCAAATTATCTTTGTTTACCGATAACTGTTTTAACTTTGTTGTAGGATTGTGGAGAACTCTGCCAATCAATCGTTTTGTCATATTTTCAACCTTTTCCCACTCTTCCGGATGAAGTTTATTTTTAATTTTATTAAACTCATCGTTCCTTATTTCTTCAAAAAAGTCTCTAAATTCTTTTATTGTAGGAACAACGTTCAGAGTATTATACCAGCTAAAAAACGAAACCATTTCTTCAATAATTATATTATTTATCAAAGGAATTTCATGCTCTCTTTTTTTCTTATTCCTATCAACAATTATATTCAGCGAATCAATATCGTTATAAAAAACGCCGTCAATTTTTTTTACTTTCGGGTCAACATCACGGGGAATTGCAATATCCATAATACAGCAAATTTCGCCCTTTCGTTTTTTCATCATTGATTTAATATCACCGTAACTCAATATATAATTATCCGAACTTGTTGCGGTAATAATAATATCAAATTCCGGTAACCTTTCCTTATACAAATCAAAACGAATTGCTTCGCCATTTACTTTCTCAGCCAATTTAACGGCTCGTTCCTTTGTTCTATTTGTAATAAATAATTTTCCAATTCCTTTATCTTTTAAATGAATTGCAGCAAGCTCGCCGGTTTCACCGGCACCAATAATAAGTGCCGATTTTGTTTCGAAATCAGAAAATATTTTTTCTATTACCTTTACCGACGCGAAACTGACCGTTACAGCTCCTTCACCAATCATCGTTTCGTGAATAGACCTTTTACCAACTTTCATTGCGGATTCGTAAAGGCGGTGCATCAGCGTTCCGGTAAAGCCAAGTTCACGGGATATTTCAAATGCTTCTTTAACCTGCCCAAGTATTTGGCTATCACCAAGAACCAAGGAATCAATTCCCGAAGAAACTTTAAACAAATGTTTTACCGCACTGCACGAAAAGTAATTACTAAAATTATCGGCAGAAATTCCGCTTATAGGCTTATATTCAATTAAAATTTTTTGAACATCTTTATAGTTGTATTTTTCATTTTTTAGTATGCCGAATATCTCGGTTCTGTTGCAAGTGGATATTATAATTCCTTCGGAAAATAAGCTTTCCTGCAGTTTGGGTACCAAATCAATTATTTCATTTTTACTTAGATGAAGTGCTTCTCTAAGTTCAATTG
>CAZXDS010000268.1:0-3156 GCA_964639525.1 uncultured Melioribacteraceae bacterium
TAGAGAAAACTTGGAAAAACGTAAGAAAATTAAATATTTTAAGACATTGAAAGATAAACCGACTATTCACAGAACTCTGTGAGGAAAGTCGGTTCTACAATTTTCATTTTGAAAAAATTAACCGGAAAATCAGTCGAAAGCCGGATTCGGTCTTTGCCGAAATATTTTCATTTGATGTTGTAAATAGCTGCTGCTGTTAGTTTTAATTTCGACTCTGAATTGTTGTTTGAATATTCTGATTATGAAAATCAAAATAGGTCTGTTTTTTCTAACTATTGCATCACAAAACAATTCTTTCTCAAAACAAATAAAATCCTTAGATTTGAAACTAATTTTATAAAATATAAATACTTGAATATGAAAATAATCTCTGTTGTAGGTGCTCGTCCAAACTTTATGAAAGTAGCACCGATTCATCGTGCCGTAAAAAATTTTAATCAATTAAATAAAAATACAATTACCCACCTTATTTGCCATACAGGTCAGCATTATGACAAAAAAATGTCGAAGATATTTTTTGATGATTTGGAATTACCCAAACCGGATTTTTATCTCGGTGTGGGAAGCGGATCACACGCAGAACAAACAGCAAAAGTAATGGTTGAGTTTGAAAAAATCCTTCTAACGGAAAAGCCTGATTATGTGCTTGTTGTTGGTGATGTAAATTCAACAATTGCCTGCAGTTTAACTGCAAAGAAACTGCACATCAAAGTTATTCACGTTGAAGCGGGTTTACGCAGCTTTGATATGAATATGCCCGAAGAAATTAATAGAGTATTGGTAGATCGTATTTCGGATATGTTATTTGTAACTGAAAAATCAGGACTTGAGAATTTACGAAACGAAGGTGTAAGTGATACAATGTTTTATTTTGTTGGGAATGTAATGATTGACAGTGTGAAACATTATTTGCCAAAAACTAAAATATCTTTGATTTTAAAAAAGTATTCTCTTGAAGAAAAAAAATATGTGCTTGTAACATTACACAGACCGAGCAATGTTGATGGAAAAGAACAATTACGTAAATTATTTAATTTGCTTAATAATATTGCCGAGAGGAGGAAAGTGATTTTCCCGGTTCATCCTCGCACTAAAAAGCACCTTGAGGAATTTGGGATGATTGACTCATTCAACGAAAATATAATTCTAACTGAACCTATCGGCTATATTGATTTTCTCACCCTGACGAAAAATGCGGAATTAATATTGACGGACAGCGGGGGAATACAAGAGGAATCAACCTATCTTGGCGTGCAGTGCATAACTTTACGAACAACAACCGAACGCCCGATTACTGTAGAAATTGGTACAAATCAATTGTTGGGTAATGATTTGGATAAAGCTGAGTCTGCAGCAATAGCTGTGTTGAATGGAAATAAAAAGATCGGGCAAATTCCGGAAAAGTGGGACGGCAAAGCAGCGGAAAGGATAATTGAGAGGTTAAAAGGCTGAAAGGTTAAAAGGTTAAAAGGGGGAAAGAATCATAGAAAAATAAAACAAGGAGAATTGATTATGAATTTTCAAGATTTAAAGGTTTGGGAAAAGAGCAAAAATTTGGCTGTTAAAATTTACAGATTATTTTCAAATTCAAGAGATTTTGGTTTTAAAGATCAAATAACTCGTTCGGCTCTTTCGATTCCTTCAAATATTTCCGAGGGATACGAAAGAGAAAGCAATAAAGAATTAATACGCTTTCTTTATATTGCAAAAGGTTCTTGCGGAGAATTACGCACTCAATTAATAATTGCAAGTGAAATAGATTATCTTAAATCTGCAATTGCTGATAATTTAATCAAAGATTCATTAGAAATATCATACATGTTAAATTCGTTAATTAGAACAAGAAAATCATTTAAATAACCTTTGAACCTATGTCCCTTTTAACCTACAACTCTTTTAGAGGAGAATTTATGAAAGTTCCATTATTAGATTTAAAACTACAATATCAAAGTTTAAAGAAAGAACTTGATAAAGCTATACTCGAAGTTGCCGAATCTCAATATTTTATTCTTGGTCCCGAAGTTGCAGGACTTGAAAAGGAGATGGAGGCATACCTGAATGTAAAACACGCAATCGGTGTATCATCGGGAACAGATGCTCTGTTGCTTGCTCTGATGGCTATTGGAATTGGTACCGGTGACGAAGTAATAGTTCCAACTTATTCATTTTTTGCCACCGCAGGAGTTGTTTCACGTTTGAATGCCATACCGGTTTTTGCTGATATAGATTTAACCACTTTTAATATCAGCCCAAAGGATATTGAAAGCAAAATTACTGATAAAACCAAAGCGATAATTCCTGTTCATCTTTACGGACAAAGTGCAGATATGCAGCCGATTAATGAGATTGCCGAAAAGTATAATCTTAAAGTTATTGAAGACGGAGCACAAGCTATCGGCGTTCAATACAAAAACGGAAATAATGTCGGAACTATTGGTGATGCCGGTTGTTTTTCTTTTTTTCCGAGCAAAAATCTTGGCTGCTACGGTGATGGAGGAATGATTACCACAAATGATGACGCACTTGCAGAAAGAATTAAAATTATGCGAGTTCACGGTGGTGCTCCGAAATATTATCATAAAATAATCGGTGGTAATTTTAGGTTGGATGCAATTCAAGCCGCAGTGTTAAGAGTAAAACTTCCACATCTTGATAACTGGTCAGCAAGTCGTAGAAAAAATGCTGATATTTATAAAAAATATTTTATTGAATCAGCTTTAAATTCAGGAACAAATTCTCTTAAGTATAATGTTGATAACAGAGTTTTATTGCCTAAATCAACATATGATAATTTAGGAATAAAAAACCATCATATTTTCAATCAGCATATTATTCGCGTTAAGGAAAGAGACGCTTTGATTGATTATCTACGGAGTAAAGATATTGGTTGTGAAATTTATTATCCGGTTCCGTTTCATAAACAAGAATGTTTTGCAAATTTATCATTTAATGAAAATGATTTCCCGAATTCCGATATTGCAGCGGCGGAAACGATTGCGCTTCCAATTTTTCCTGAATTAAATGAAGAACAGATTAAATTTGTAGTGGATTCAATAAGTGAATTTTTTTAAAATTAAATGGAAAAATAAAAATATTGAGTACACTTTGAAAAGTAATATTCTCATTAACCCCACGTTTCAACGTGGGGAAAACAAG
>CAZXDS010000269.1:0-3109 GCA_964639525.1 uncultured Melioribacteraceae bacterium
CTTCCCCAAACAAGAATTATAGAATCTTCTTTTGAATAACCGAGCAGTTTTTTTATATCATTCCATTCATGGGAAGTCAACGTAGTCCCTTTTGAATCTGAATGAACGATGTTTGGAATAGTTGTTAGACAAGCAATTACTCTGACTCTGTCTGATATTTCTTTTGAAAAATATGTATCTGTTTGTGTCTGCCAATTTAGTAAATCTTTGAAGCCCTTTAATAGCAATGCTTTCACTGCACTATTGTTGTTATTAAGTGCTTCTTTTATGGGAAGAAAGTGAGTTGTGAGAAGTATTTTAGTAACATTTCTTGAACGGCTATCAAAAGTTTTTTCAGTTATACCCCGTTTGGTAAGTTCATCTCGCAGCTTCAATAAATTCCATTGCCGCATCGCTTCATTATATGTTAAAAGTGGAATAGACGTAATTTTGGGAACGCCTTTAATTTCTATTCTTGTTCCTCCATTCAAGCTAACATTTACGTCCTCCCTTGCAGCTCCAATTCCACGCCTTACTTTGTTGGAACTTCGCGCGACTTTTGACAGAATATGTGCGACATCCGCAACTTCAGTCGGTGTTTTCATTTGCGGAGCAGTAACAGTTTCGATTAATGGCATTCCCAGTCTGTCGGTTAAATAAACACGATCATGCCCAATATCGCTGACTTCCCGGCATGAGTCTTCTTCAATCGACATCTGCACAATATCAATTGTTTTGTTTTTGTAAGGGACTTTTCCGTCTAGACCAAAAATTGCAGTACGCTGAAATCCGGTGGGAATAGAGCCGTCAAGATATTGCTTTCTTGCTATGTGGAGTTCATCAATAATATTACAGCCGAACAGCATCCCGATTTCAAGTGCGGTATCTAAAGCTTCTTCATTTATTAAAAACGGAGGTGTGTCATCCATTTCATAAGTGCAGACTGTATTTCGGTTGATTCGGTAAACAATATTTTTCTTTGTCTTAAATTCCATTAATGCAGTACCGTCATATTCGCCAAGCTCAGAAAGTGTAGGACGCATATGGCGTAAAATTTCGGCGTCATATTTAGCACTGTAAATTCCTGCGGGACAGCGACAGAAAAGTTTTTTTTCGGTGAGCAATTGCTGATGAATTTCGAGACCGGATTTGAAACCAATCTTTTGGTAGTCCTCATCGGTCATACTATTAAATGGTTTGAAATTAAATGCGTGCATAGTTTAGTGTATGTAATTGGTGGAATATGTGGAAGAAATATTTATCATAAATTCGAGAATATTTTGAAACTCTAAGAATAAAATCTTCTCAAAACATACTTACTAAATGAGAAATAAACAAGCATGGGTATTTCGGTTTCGAAATTTTTTAATATGCGTTTCCTAAAATGGTTTTGGGGAAATCACTTAGCCTCAAGCAGATGCATTTTATTGCCGACAAATTGACCTATAATATTTCCCATTTCCTTTTTTTCAAAAAGACCTAAATTATGAAGTAAATTTACCATCCCGCTCATGCTGTAGTTCTTCTGAAAGTTGCTTTAGCAAATACTCTATGGCTTGTTTTGAAGTACTTACAAGATAATTCTATATTTTCCCTCATAGGATTTATAGGATGACTCGAACCAAGTAAAGGTATTTTTTCGCTTGACGAATGTTTTGCTCCAATTGGTAACCGTATCATTATCTATTAACAGTATTTTACTTATCTCAATTGATTTGTATCCTTCACTCAATAGGAGGATTTCTTTTATCCTTTCTATCTATTTGAGTACCTTATTTTTGCAATGCAGAAACGTCTTTTAATCCATTCCCGGTAATCAATAAAAGAATTTTTTCTTCATTATTTATACGATTTTCTTTCATCACATTTTTATAAGCTGAATAAACCGCAGCACTCGACGGCTCGCACAAAATACCGGTTTTGCGAATAAATTCCTTCTGTGCTGATAATATTTCCTCATCACTAACAGCCATAGCAAATCCATTTGATTTTTTCACAGCATCGGCAGCCATGTAAAGATTCCGCGGTGCACCGGCAGAAATTGAATCGGCAATTGTATTTGCTGATTTATATTCAAAATTTCCCGTTTCCAAATATCGAACAAGTGCGTCCCCTTTTTTCGACTGAACAGCAATTAACTTCGGCAATTTTTCAATCCATCCGAGTGTTAGTAATTCTCTAAAGCCCTTGTAAATTCCTGCAAGTATTACACCATCTCCGCTCGGAATAAATATATAATCAGGGATATCACCTTTGGTAGAAATAAAAATATCAAACGCTGCAGATTTTTTACCTTCTATTGTTAAAGGATTGTATGCCGTGTTGCGGTTATACCAACTATATTTTACAGAATCTTCCAAACATTTATCAAAAGCCATATCATAATCACCATCAACAACAACAAGTTCTGCCCCATAAGCCGATATTTGAATTCGTTTGGCATCAGGGATATTTATAGGGACATAAACCCTGCTCGTTAGTCCAAGCCTTGCACAAATTCCCGCAAGCGATGAGCCTGCATTTCCCGTTGAGGCTGCTGCAATTTCAGATATACCGAGTTCCATAGCCTTTAGCACAACAAGCGATGTTGCTCTATCTTTATAAGAAAGTGTAGGATTGCGAGTTTCATCTTGAACATAAATGTTACTATTGCCAATTTGATATTTAATTAGCTGAACATCAGGTAATGATAAACGCGATAGTGTAGATTCACTAAATTTACCGGAATTAACAGGCCAAAGAAAAGGGTATAGCCAAAACTTACCGGGTTGTATGTTCAATAAATTTTCCCGTGAATAATCACGTTTAATTTTTTCATAATCGTATTCAACAGTTAAAACACCTTGAAGCGGTTTGTTTTTTTTAGATTTTCCGCATTTAGGACAAAGATAAATAAAGTTGTTTTCAATATTTTCAGAAAAATATTCTGCCTTACAGTCGAAACATTTGTAAACATAATTTTGCATGCGTTCTACTATTATCTAATTTTTAAATTATTTAAAAGAAATTTTAAAATAGCTATTTTTTATCATTCTTATTTTATTTAAGAATTTAGGCTGAGTTCTAATTAACTCGGCATTTTCTATTTTTATTCACAGATTGACCGTCCCAAAAGCGGACTAACCAATCT
>CAZXDS010000270.1:0-3059 GCA_964639525.1 uncultured Melioribacteraceae bacterium
TCTTTTCTATCCGTTTTCTAATCTTTACCAGACTTTAGGGTGGAAGTCAGGAAAACTGCTGTCGCAGACCCGTATCGGGAAGCAGTTATGAGATATTGACTGTTATTTTTAACACCAAACTAAAGCCTGCCTACCGGCCAGCGATTCAGAGTCAAAATTTCTGTAACACAGATTAATAATCTGTGTTACAGAAATATGGCAAATTTAATCGGAAAAATATTTTTTTATATACTCTTAACGTGTTGTTTTTTGTAATCTTAATTTTGACCCCGAATCGCTGCTACCGGCAGGCAGGTTTGGTGTTGTCTAAATTAATCCTATATTCAACAATACACTTTTAAAGCGAAAAGAAAGAATAATTCTACATTGTTTGTCTTTTAATCTTTGATATTCAGTTCGTTTTTTTTGTAAGTGTTACTTCCTTTTTATTCATTTGAATAGTTCCGGTAAATTTGTGGTAGTACCAATTTAATATTAAAGCTGCATTATTTGACTCTGAATCACTGATGATTATATGACGAATGAATGGTAAAAAGGTTAGTACCTTTTTTATATTTATCTCATTAATAAATATAGAGGAACCCAGTATATTTTAACTTTGAACTGGGAACTACTTTTTTAACTTTTGTTATTTGATTCAATATTTTTGCCATAAATCGTTTCAAGTTTAGCCATACATTTTGGTTCACCGATAATGGTAAGTCTGTCCCCCTCTTCAAGTCGTGTATCTGTTTTGGGAACAACAATTCTACTACCTCTTCGGATTAATGCAATTAAGCATTCACCGGAGATTTTTATTTCTCTTATTGTCTTCCCTATAAGTTGTTTGGAATTGTCATTTTTCCTTAAGCAAAGGGAAAGGAATCTTGTATCGTGCAAAAGAGATTCTTTTAATTCTTGCTCATCTTTTGCCGATTCCCACTCAGTTGTAAACTGTTCATCATCAACGCGACCGGCAATTTGGGCTAAAATACGCAAGTGCTTTGTCGGAGAATTTTCAGGGCTTATTAGAAAAAATATGGCTTTAACACTTTGCTCTTCTTCAACAAGATGAGTTATCGGGTCATAAACTTTAATATTTACACCTTTTAAACAACGCACTAATATCATTTCGGAATTTTCAATTTCAGAAGCTCTAAAATGCGGAAGTGCAAAACCATGCGTTACAGGAGTTGCTCCGATTCTGGTTCCTTCAAGTATGCGCTCTTCAATTTTTTCGGCAGATAGCGGCACTAATTTCTGTAATTTTTCCGCAGCCAATTTAACAACTTCCTCAAACTGCATTTGCCGTTGTAAATCGATTATCGTACTGTTCATCACAACTTCTTCAAAAGGGTCATTTTTCCTAAATCCCTTTTCTTTTAAAATTCCACGTAGCTCTGTATCCAAACCTGTGTACATTTGCCTACCCAAACGTTCGAATACATGATAAATAGCTCCTTGTCGTTCCACTTTATCTTTAGCATAATAGAAATACCATAATGAACCGATTATAATTAAACCAAATGTAAACAAAGATGGCAAAAGTCCCATTTGAAAAATCAGATAGAAAGGAAATACAATTCCGAGAATCTGCATCCAAGGATAAAGCGGGGAAAAATATCCCGGATCGTATGATTCTATTTTACTTTCTCTCATAATAATAACACCAAGACAAGCAAGTGAAAACATTAGTAATTGAAATGCACTTGCGAGTTTGGCAATTTTCATTGGATTAAGAAAAATCAGAATCAAAATTATTACAAAAACTGTCGATACAATCGCATTAATCGGCGTTCCGTGTTTGCCGAGTTTTTTAAATAAGCCGGGCATAATGTGATCTCTGCTCATAGCCAACGGATAACGGGAGGCACTCATTGTACCAGCATTTGCCACGGAAACAAAGGCAAACAGAGCAGCAATGGCAACGATAATTGAACCTGTTTTCCCCCAAAATATTTCTGCTGCTGCAGAAACGGGAGTCAAATTACCTGCAAGTTTATCCATCGGCAGAACCCCGACAATTACTGTTGTTCCAAGTATGTAAATTAAAATTGAAACCGAAAGCGAAAGAATTACTCCAATCGGTAAATTTCTTTCCGGATTAATCACTTCTTCGGAAAGGCTTGCTACTTTTGTGATTCCGACATAACTGATATAAACCATACCGGCAGTTGCCATTATGGAATCAGCTCCTGCATCGAAAAAACCTTTAAAATTAACGGATTGTAATTCAGGAATTCCGCCGGAAATAAATCCGATTAATATTATAAGTAATCCGGCTACGAGATAAATCTGCAACTTTTCTGTCTTTTCAGCACCGAAAATATTAAGAATTCCAAGACATACGGCGAGTATAACTGCAATAATAATCCCTTGAACTTCAGGAAAAAACAATGTGATATATGCACCCATTCCAATAAGAGCAAATGAAACTTTAAGCACAAGAGCAAGCCAAGTTCCAATTCCGCCGATCGTTCCGAAAATCGGTCCGAGAGTTCTATCCATAAAGTAATACATTCCACCTGCTTTGGGCATTGCAGTTGCCAGCTCAATTACACTAAACATAGCAGGAATCATCGGAATTGCAGCAATTAAATAAGCGATTATTAACGCCGGTCCGGCTTGTGCTGCTGCCAGCCCGGGTAAAAGAAAAAATCCCGCACTTAATGTTGTTCCCGTCGCAATTGCAAATACGCCGAGTAAGTTTATTTCTTTTTTTAATCCTGCCATGAATTATTGTCTTTATATTTTTTTTGAAAAAGTAAATTTGAATGGTTTAACTGCAATATATGAAATTTTTTTGTTTTTACAATTCACATCTCAACAAAATAAAAAGATTAGAAAATATCTTGCACAGCATGAGGCTGCTTAAGGTCTAAATTATGTCCGGCAAATATTTGCCGTCCCATTTAGAGGCTGTGTGAAAACATCCAATCAATGAGATGAAAAATTTCATAATTTATGATTTTTATTAATGAGTCCGGTCTAAAAAGTAATATTTTTACTAACCCACGACTTCAGCCGTGGGGAAACAGACTAAAAACGAACTTCTCCAAACGGACTTTAGTCCGTATAAA
>CAZXDS010000271.1:0-3014 GCA_964639525.1 uncultured Melioribacteraceae bacterium
CCAGCCTGATTCTCCCAAAAGCCCGACTCAAAAATATCGTCTTTCAAAAAAAAGAATAAAATTAAAAAGTAAAAGGAAACATTCATGATTATTCAAAACATACAAGAAAGATGAATATAACAAAAACATCGGGTCATTCTGACGTATGTCAGAATCTCGAACATTTTGCGAGATGCTGATATTTATCAGCATGACAGTGTATTTTTAGATGAATAGGAAATTATAAACATATGAATGATAAATATAAAACTAACGGAACCAAAGTTTATTCAGGATGATATGTTTAGAACGGTTATTTACACTGATTACTTTATTGAATTAACGGAACAAAAAAAATAATTATTTACGAATACATAAATAAAATTAGTGCATTAGTGGCAAAAAATGTTAGCCACGAATGCACGAATAAAATTAGTAGCAAAACAAGGAATTTATGTTAGATAACGGAACAAAGAAAAGAATTGACGATTGCAGAGATATTTTAGTCGGGAAACTGCCCGACCCAAAATCGCAGATTGAACAGATTACAATTGCCCTGATTTATAAATTTATGGACGATATGGATAAAGAATCCATTGAATTGGGAGGCAAGGCTAAATTTTTTTCTGATGATTTTGAAAAATTCAGTTGGAACAGCCTTTTTGATGCGAAAGTTACTGCAACGGAAATGCTGAAACTCTATTCGGAAGCAATTGAAAGTATGGAGAAAAACCCGAATATTCCGCAGCTTTTCAGAGATATATTTAAAAATGCTTATCTTCCTTACAGAGACCCCGAAACTTTAAAACTGTTTCTAAAAACCATTGGCGAATTTGAATACACACACAGCGAAAAACTCGGCGATGCTTTTGAATATTTACTCTCCGTTATGGGTTCGCAAGGTGATGCGGGGCAGTTCCGCACGCCAAGGCATATTATTGATTTTCTTGTAAAAGCTGTTGACCCAAGTAAAACAGATACAATCCTCGACCCTGCCTGCGGAACAGCTGGATTTTTGATTTCTGCTTTTAAACGAATAAAGGAAAAGAACAACAACCAACTTACGCCCGACGAACGGAAAAAGCTGATTAAAAATTTTATCGGTTACGATATTTCGCCCGATATGGTGCGGCTTAGTTTGGTAAACCTTTATCTGCACGGATTTTCAAATCCGCATATTTTTGAATACGATACGCTTACAAGCGAAGAGCGTTGGAATGATACTTTTGATGCTATTCTTGCCAATCCGCCGTTTATGTCGCCGAAAGGCGGAATACGACCGCACAAAAAGTTTACGGTAACTTCCAACCGTTCGGAAGTGCTGTTTGTGGATTATATTGCCGAACACTTAAACCCGAACGGACGTGCGGGAATTATTGTGCCGGAAGGAATAATATTCCAAAGCGGAAAGGCTTACAAAGAGCTGCGTAAAATGCTGGTTGAAAATTATCTGTATGCTGTGGTTAGTTTGCCGGCCGGAGTTTTTAATCCTTACAGCGGTGTAAAGACTTCCATTTTATTGCTGGATAAAGCGCTTGCCAAAAAGACAAACAAAATTCTTTTTGTAAAAATTGATAACGATGGTTACAATCTCGGCGCACAGCGAAATGAAATTAAAGGCGGACAGTTAGGCGAAGCAATTACATTAATTGAAAATTATAAATTGACAATTGGAAATGGAACTGATTTTACAGAAGCACAGACTGAGCGAAGTCTTGCTTATGCTGTTGAAAAATTAAAAATTGCGGAGAATGGAGAGTTTAATTTAAGCGGGGAGAGGTATAAAGAGCAAATTGTTATTGATTCTGATTGGCCATTGGTAGAATTAGGAGAAGTACTAGATTATGAGCAGCCAACAAAATACATTGTTGAAAACACAGAATATAAAAACAGCTATAACACGCCGGTTTTAACTGCTGGCAAATCTTTTATTCTTGGTTATACAAACGAACAAAATGGAATTTTTTCAAATGATTTACCTGTAATAATATTTGATGATTTTACTACAGCTACAAAACTTGTTGATTTTGCTTTTAAAGTTAAATCTTCTGCAATGAAAATACTCAAAGCCAAAAAGAATAAAGCCAATATTAAGTTTTTATATTATTTAATTCAGAAAATTGAATTTGATAGTTCAAAACATAAACGTTATTGGATTTCTCAATATTCAAAACTCAAAATCCCCCTACCGCCCTTATCCGTGCATGAAGAAATTGCAGCCGAAATAGATGGCTACCAAAAAATAATAGACGGGGCAAAAATGGTTGTGGAAAACTACAAACCACAAATTGATATTGACCCCGATTGGGAAATGGTGGAGTTGGGAGAGGTTTGTAAAGTAAATGATGGTACTGTGAATCCTGCCAACAAATATGATGACTGGTTTACTTACTTAGATATTACTTCTGTTAAAAATGGAACTGGCGAAATTGATTATTCTAAAAAAATTAATGTAAGTGATGCACCGTCTCGTGCAAGAAGAATTATTATGAAAGAAGATATTTTACTTTCAACTGTTCGTCCAAATCTTAAAGCATTTGGTTATGTAGATAAAGTACCTGATAGATTTATTGCTTCAACAGGGTTCGCAGTATTGAGAGTGAATCAAGATAAACTTATTTCTAAATTTTTGTATTATTTAGTATTTCAAGATATTGTTCTATCGCAAATGATTAACATGATGGGGAAAGGTGCTTATCCTTCAATTAATCAGAAAGATGTAATTAGTTTAAATATTCCAATACCTGATTTAAAAACCCAACAAAAAATTGTAAATCAACTTTCGTCAGAACAAGAAGCTGTAAATTCAAGTAAACAGCTCATTAAAATATTCGAGCAAAAAATAAAAGACAGAATTGCAAAAGTTTGGGGCACTTCGACATCGCTCAACAAAAGTGAAGATAAAAAAGAAGAAGAACAAACTTTGAGCATTGCGGCAGAACCGCAAGTTGAGTACAAAAAAAATTAAATAATAAATAATTCCGGTCTAAAAAGTAATATTTTTACTAACCCACGACTTCAGCCGTGGGGAAACA
>CAZXDS010000272.1:0-2978 GCA_964639525.1 uncultured Melioribacteraceae bacterium
TTTTCACCCAATTTTCCAAACCGCCGGATAAAATTAGTTCCTGTGCAATTTTTCCAACAGAACTAATCGGGAAAAAGTTAGTTCCAATTGATGCTGATGAATTTTCAAAATCAATTTTAATGGTGGCTCCCGTTTTAATTGTCAGTTCATTTGAAGTAAATCTATTGCGCAAATATTTCAATAATTCAGGTGAAATAATTACCAAAAACCCGTTGTTAATTGCATTCCGCATGTATGTAGCACTAACGCTTCCGGCAATAACCGCTTGAATACCTTTATATTTAAGTGCAGTTGCCGCCTGTTCGCGTGAACTGCCTGTTCCGAAATTAAAACCGCTCGCCAAGATATTTCCATCGCTTACCAAGTTTGCGAAATTAGGGTCGTAATTTTCCATTACAACTTTTGCTTGCTGTTCCGGTGTAAATTCATCGATGTAAGTATATTTGCCCGGAAAGATTCCATCGGTATTTAAATTATCGGCATCACAAAAAATAATTTCACCTTCGATTGTGGTAGGAAAATCATTTAAAATATAATTTTTTGTATTTGAAATAATAGAATTTATATTGTCAAATATCGTTCCGTGAATTGCGGATATTTTATTTTCCCAATTGTAATCAATATAACCGGAAACCGCCGAAGCAGCCACTACCGCAGGCGAAGCAAGATAAGCGAGAGCATCAGGCGAACCCATTCGTCCTTTGAAATTCCGGTTTGTAGCAGAAATTCCTATTTCTCCGGCTTCCAACAAACCGGTACCGAGACCAATGCACGGTCCGCATCCGGGAGGAAGTGGAATTGCACCGGAATCCAAAAGTGTCTGCCAATCTCCATTTTTTTCACTTTCCTCCTGAACTTCGGCTGAAGCTGCTGCGAGGTAAAATTTAACATGCTTTGAAACTGTTTTTTCCTTTAGTATTTTAGCAGCTTCGGCAATATCTTCAACCCGGCTGTTTGTGCACGATACCAGATAAGCTTTATTAATTTTTATTTTTTCATTTTTAATTTGGGAAACCGGATGCATTATTTTTACAGTATTTGGTCCGGATATGTAAGGCTCAATCGTGCTTAAATCAATTGTTAATGTTTTGGAATAGAATGCGTTGTCATCAGCTTTAAATTCACTTAATTTAGATTCTAAAATTTTAATACTCTCATTATTTAATCTCGGATGAATTCCGTTGTTATCAATATCCGAAGGAACTCCTGAAAGTCCTCTTTTGGAAATAAATTCAGCACGATTTTTTAACCATTGAATTGTAACCGCGTCAATTGGAAAAAGTCCTGTTAAAGCTCCCCACTCGGTTGTCATATTTGCAATTGATAATCTCTGAGCTATTGTTAAGTTTTTGATTCCGCTACCGGAAAATTCAATGGCGTGATTTAATATCTCGTCGTGATTAAAATATCCGCACAAGGCAATTATCACGTCTTTTCCTGTAACGCCGGGCAGTAAATTTCCAATCAGTTCAACGTTTGCAACCGGGGGAATATGCCACCAAGTTTTTCCGGTTGCCCAAATTGCAGCTGCATCAGTGCGGACTACCGGAGTTCCAAGAACTCCCAATCCGCCATACATATTTGAATGACTATCGGAAGCAACAACAAATGTTCCGGGAAATGCATAACCTTCTTCACACATAATTTGATGTCCGATTCCTCGTCCTGCGGGATAGAAATCGTTTCCCATCTGTTTTGCAAAGTTTTCAATATTTGCGTACTTCGCAATATTTTTTTCACTTTTATTTTGAATATTGTGGTCGAGTGTAAAAACAACTTGACGAGGGTTTGCGAATTTCTCAGCTCCGGTAGATTTAAATTTCGGAATAACAGCACCGGTGTTATCATGTGTCATAACATAAGCAGGTTGGATTGTAACAAATTCCCCGCTGTGAACTTTTTGGTTTTGTTCTAAATCCAAAGCATATTTTCGGACAATTTTTTCAGTTAAATTTTGAGGCATGTTTTTACCATTTTTGATTTATAAATTTATTTGTAATTCTCAAATATTTTCGGGATACTATCTTCAACTGCATTAAGGCATGTATTTTTCTAATAAATTTTTACTCATAGTACGATATTTAAAAACTGTATGACAAAAAACATCCATTTTTCAAACATTTTGTTTTATAATCTCCATCGCACGGTGCAGTTTGTCGGCAAACCATTGTTTACTGGGCAGTTCGGTAAGGTATTGTGCTACTTTTATCTCATTTTCGTCAAGCATCAGCAGTTCAATATGTTCGGTATTACCTTCGCTGCAAAGCAACAAACCAATTGGCGTTTTTTCATCCGACTGCATTTCATATTTTTTTAACCATTGTAGATAAAGTTCCATTTGTGCTTTATGCTTGGGTTTAAATTTGCCGAGTTTAAGGTCTATTGCTACAAGGCGTTTGAGTTTGCGGTGATAAAAAAGTAAATCTAAATAATAGTCAGTTGAATCAACAGGTATGCGTTTTTGTCTTTCAATAAAAGCAAAGCCACCGCCCAATTCTAAAATAAACTGTTCAAGGTTTTCTATAAGGGCATCTTCTAATTCTTTTTCAGAATAATTTGCTGATAGATTTAAGAAATTGAGTATATAAGAATTTTTAAAAACTAGCTCAGGGCTTATCTCCTTATTATCTTTTAAATTTTGCAATGAAGATTGAATAATTTCTTCCGGCTTGGAAGAAACGGCTGTTCTTTCAAACAGCATTTTGTTAATATTTTCGCGAAGCAGTCTTACTCCCCAGTGTTCATAAACGCATAGCTGCAAGTAAAAATCTCTTTGCGGTATTTTCTTAATACTTGCAAGTTCTATTAAATGGCTCCAGCTTAATTGTTGCGACAGTGTCGCAATATTTGTTTTGTTAAAGACACCGGCTACTTTACACATGCGAGTGAGGGCAGTATATGTATATCCTTTTTCGAAAGATTTTGTTAATTGTTGCGACAATGTCGCAATTATTTTTGACCCGTATTTTAATTGTCCT
>CAZXDS010000273.1:0-2972 GCA_964639525.1 uncultured Melioribacteraceae bacterium
TTTAACATACAAAAAATCAATTTTATTTTAATACTCTAAAAAGGGTTCGAACCTCCGCCCTACAGTTTAGGAAACTGTTGCTCCCTGCCTGTCGGTAGGCAGGTATCCTGCTGAGCTACCGGGGCATTCGCAGTACTAATTTTACAAAATCAGCACCGCTAATTTAATATAGGAATAATAGAAAGACAAAGGATCTATTTTTTCGTATCTAACCGCAAATTATTCAGTTAATCTTTTTCAATTGAAATATTTTTTTCTTTCTCCAAACTTTCTCCCCAGCGGCGAAGCAGGTCCCAAGAATAAATTCCATCGGCATTTCCGTCTTTCCAAAAAATTTGGATGGCGTAGCCTCCGACTTGCTGAATATTTGTAATTTCATACTTCCCCGGTTTATCATCACCTTTGGGAGGCGGAGGAATATGTTTCCACAGAATTGTCTCCCCTTTGTTTCCGGCATCGGGGGATTCGTCTCTTAGAAATCTTAGTGGGAAATTATTTTCCTTTCCGTCTTCCCAAATAATTAACAACGACTCTTGAGCATTAAGTTTAATCTTTTTTGGTTTAATCATTCTAATTCCTTTTCGGCAAAAGCTATTTGTCAGCATTAAGAATTATCGGAAGCCCATCTTTGCCCGAACCGATAATAACTATTTTAGTATTTTGTGAACCGGCTAATTTTTCAGTGGCTTCAATTCCTTTCCACTTTAATAACTGCTCATTTATACCTTCGGAAACTATAGTTTGAAAATCGGCAATACCTTTTGCTTCAATTCGTTTTCGTTCGGCTTCCTGTTTTTCTTTTAAAAGGATAAATTCCATTCTTTGACTTTCTTGATCAGCTTTCAATTTTTCTTCTATTGCCGTTGTTAATCTTGCAGGTAGAACAATTTGACGTAACGCTGCAGCTTCTACTGAAATTCCTCTTGGTCCGACAAGCTTCTCAATTGCTTCTTGAATTTCTCTCGCTAATTTTTCCCTTGAGCCCGTATAAAGGGCTTTGGCATCATATCGTGCAGTAACATCTCTAACTACCGAACGGAATTGGGGTTGTAGAATAATTGATGCATAATTTTGCCCGACTGTTTTGTAAATCTTATTCGCCATTTCAGGATTTAATCTGAACAGAAGACTGATTTCGAGTTGAATACTCAAACCTTCATTACTCGGAACATTCATTGTTTCTTTAATTTCCTGTGTTTTTACGCTAAACTTAATTACCCTCGCCATTGGATTCACAAAGTTTACGCCTGCTTTTAGTGTATTGTCGCTTACACTTCCTAAAAAGTCAACAACACCAACAGTTCCTGCCGGCACAACTGTTATTAATTGAAATACGGCAAACAGTATTGCTACTCCTGAACCGATTAAACTGAAAACCGATTCTTGTTTACGCATTTGTTTTTTCAGCATTACTGACAAACCGAACAATGCTATCGCGGCTATTATGGTTATGATAAATATCATTTCTTTTCCTCTTTATTATTAGGTTAAAATACTTTTAATTAATTTTACTTTATTTGTTTTCGTCTTAGAATATTCTATTGACTTATTTATTCTTGTTTTTGCTGTATCCATTGATTTCTTTTTGTCAGAAAACAACTCAGCGATTACTTCCCCCTTTTTAACTTGGGTGCCAATTTTGGGACGGAAAATTATACCTGCTTTGGGATTTATTACATCTTCCTTTGTTAATCTGCCGGCTCCAAGCTCTAATGCTGCCATTCCAATTTCATAATTATTCAATGTTTTAATATAACCGCTTTTCGTTGCAGTAATTTTTTCAGAAAATTTCGCCTTCGGATATTTTTTGGGATTTTTCAAGAATGAAATATCACCGTTTTGAAGTTTAACAATTTCCAAAAATTTATCAAACGCACGCCCGGTTTTAACTTCATATTTAGCAATCTCAATTCCCTCTTCAAGTGTATGAGCTTTACCGCCAAGCATTATCATAGCTCCTGAAAGATTAAAAGTAACCTCATTCAAATCATCAACCATTCCTCCTTGTAGAACTAAAATTGATTCATATACTTCCAACCAATTACCAATATAACTGCCGAGAGGCTGATTCATATCAGTAATAAAAGC
Source organism: uncultured Melioribacteraceae bacterium (assembly GCA_964639525.1). Classification (GTDB taxonomy): domain Bacteria; phylum Bacteroidota; class Ignavibacteria; order Ignavibacteriales; family Melioribacteraceae; genus CAZXDS01. The sequence goes on from CAZXDS010000273.1 coordinate 2,089, forward strand.
CATTACTTTTTTGTCAAAATTCTTTGCCGTATTAATTAACGACTCGGCTAATTTCTTTGCATCGCTCATTTTTTTCATAAATGCACCGCTGCCGGTTTTTACATCAAGAACAAGACCGTCAATTCCTTCTGCAAGTTTTTTACTCATTATGCTTCCGGTTATTAAAGGAATTGATTCAACCGTTGCAGTAACATCACGAAGTGCATACATCAATCTATCCGCAGGTGCAATATCCTTTGTCTGTCCCACCAACACAGCTCCGCATTTATTAATTACTTGCTTATATTTCCTTAGGTTAATATCAGTACGAAAACCGGGAATGGCTTCCAATTTATCGAGTGTCCCGCCTGTGTGTCCAAGTCCGCGTCCTGAAATCATCGGCACATTTACTCCTGCTGATGCAACTATCGGAGCAAGAATCAGAGATGTTTTATCCCCGACACCGCCTGTTGAGTGTTTGTCTATTTTCGCTCCGCTAATTTGTGAAAGGTCAATAACTTTGCCACTAAAAAGCATTGCCCGAGTTAAGTTAGCAGTTTCATCTTCAGTCATTCCATTTAAGTATGCAGCCATTAAAAAAGCTGAAAATTGATAATCAGGAATTTTTCCTCTCGTGTAAGAATTGATTAAATAAACAATCTCTTCGTTTGTAAGGATTTCTTTATTTCTTTTTTTTGTAATAATTTCTACAGTATTCATTTTTATCCTATTTATTGGAATTATAAACTCTTGATTTCTCGTTTACGTATTTGATACACCGAAAGGTAATATTTATTCAATTGCCGTTTTTTATTTGAATGTTTTTAACGTATTTAAAATAAAGATTATTTGTTCAAACAAATATAAAATTATTTTAAGTGATTTAATAAAATATTAACTTGAAA
>CAZXDS010000274.1:0-2906 GCA_964639525.1 uncultured Melioribacteraceae bacterium
TATCCTTTTTATTACAAATTTACTAATTCCACAACATTAAGGGTAGAACCAAAAAGTGATTTCAGTTGTTGAAACAAATAAAAATAAAATTGTGTGTGATTATGAAATATTAAACAAATTATTAGAAAAAATAATATTTAACGACCCGGTAAGTAACTGCAAACTAAAAGGAAAAACCTCCGATTGGCACGGTTTGCCAAAAACAAAATCTTTATTTCACGCAGAAAAAGGTAAAGGATTACCAATCGGAAATTTAACCTCGCAACTATTTGGCAATATTTACTTAAACGAACTAGACCATTTTGTTAAAGAAGAACTCGGCATTAAATACTACGGCAGATACGTTGATGATATTATTCTAATCCATAAAAGCAAAGATTATTTAATCTATTGTAGAAAAAGAATAAAAGAGTTTTTAAAAGATGAATTACAATTAAACTTGCACCCCAAAAAGATTTATTTGCAACACTACAAAAAGGGAGTTCAATTCCTTGGAGTATTTATTAAACAATACAGAATATACGCCGGCAAAAGGATTAAGAAAAACTTCTTTTTAAAAATAGACACTTGGAACGATTTAATTGAAACTACAAAAGGTAAATTAACAAAGGAAGAAAAAGAAGAATTTCGTGCAAATATAAATTCATATCTTGGATTACTAAAACATTACAAAACATACAACTTGCGAAAGAAAATGATAGATGTAAAACTGGATAATTATTTATTAGATCACTTTGAAGTGCAAACAAATTTCAAAAAAGTAATTTTACATAAATGATTAAAGATATTCTAGGTTGAAAAACAGCAGCCCCGGAAGTCCAAACCTTGAAGGTCACTTTGCTTTTGACCTTCAAGGTTGCCGCAGCGTTTACCGCGCCGAAAAAGTCAGCTAATCTACAAGCGGTAAACTCCGAGTTGCTTCGGCAACCTTCGAGGTTAAAAACAGCAACCTCGAAGGTTTGCTCGTCCTATTTCGTTCTTGTAACTCAGATTAATAATCTGAGTTACGAAATGCTTATTATTGTATTTTGCATTTATAAAAATCATAAATTAGTTGCCAAAAAAGTTTTTATGAGTCAAACATTTCACAGACGAAATTTACCACATCTTTATGATACGGAAGGGCGTTATTTTATTACCTATCGTCTTAAAAATTCAATTCCTCAAAAAATGATAAAAGAGATTCATGAAACATATAGTAAAAATGAAAAAGACAAATTAGCTTATTTGAAATTCTCACGGATGATAGATAAATATGAAAACGCCCTTTCTTCCGGTGAATACGGTATTGATTATCTAAAAAATGTAAAAGTAGCATTGGCTTGTAAAAACACCCTTCACTATCCGGATGGTAAAGATTACGAATTGATATGTTATTCGATAATGCCGAATCACATTCATTTAATATTTGAACTACTGAAAGGAAATAAAGGGATAAGCAAAATTATGCAGTCGATTAAAAGGCTTTCGGCTTTGGAATCTAATAAAATATTAAATAGAAGCGGTTCGTTTTGGCACGCAGAAAGTTACGACCGTCAAATACGGGATGATGTGGAACTGTACTATTTTATTAAATATGTTTTGCTTAATCCCGTTAAATCCGGATATGTTAAAAATTGGTACGATTGGGAAAATACATATTGTCATCCAAGTTATATAGTTCTCTAACAATCTAACATGCATTCTGTAACTCAGATTAATAATCTGAGTTACGAAACGGAATCGGAGATGAAATATTTTTGCAAACTTGAAGGTTTTTGCTGAAGTGCGAAAGCTTGAAGATCACTTTGTTTTTGACATACAACTTTGCTTATTCGTCCTTGTAACTCAGATTAATAATCTGAGTTACAAAATAGTTTTGCAAAACTATAGCAGTTAAAATCATACAAACGGAAAAATATAATGAACAGAAATTATAAGTTATTATTTGCAACGATCTTCTTTATTTATATCGGCTCTTTTGCCCAGCAAATTAATATCAAGATAATTGACGCACCGGATAAAGCGGTTTTATCAGAGCTTGAAGGTGAAAAAGCGAATAAAATTGATTCCGTTTTTGCAGTAAATGATAATTTTACTTTTTCATTAAAAGATGAGCACCCGGGGTTTTACCGTCTGCAGTTTGACCACATGCACTTTATTGATTTTTTGTGTGACGGAAAAGATGTTGAATTAAGCAGCATATTCAACCACATAACAGACAGTTTAAAGATAATAAAATCCGAAAGTAATAAATTATATTACGAATTTGTTAAATTGAATAAAGCCTACAAAACAAAAACACAATTGCTAAATCTTATTTTACTGCGATATCCTAAAAATGATGATTACTACCAAACGACACGGGAAAAACTAAATCAAATACAAAGCAAATATTTAACATTTGTAAATATAACATCGCAAGTAAATCCGCACTCTTTTATTGCACGATACATCCGTTCGGCTCAACTGCCGATAATTGAAGGAACGTTTTCTTACGAAGAACAAATGAAATATCTTAAACTTCATGCTTTGGATAATGTTGATTTTAATGACGGGGAACTTAGTTATTCCGATTTGTTCACGAGCAAATCTATTGAATATTTGATGTATTTCAGTAATCCCAAATTGCCTAAAGCATTATTGGAGAAAGCGTTTACAAAAGCTGTTGATACATTGCTGAACAAAGCAAAAGTGAACGAACTCGTTTATCAGGATATGACCGAATATTTGATTGACGGTTTCCGCAAATTCGGGTTCGATAAAATTATCAATTACATTGTAAATAATTATGTTATCAAGGACGACATTTGTCTTGAAGAAAAACTCGAAGGTTCAATCCAAAGAAGAATTGACCAAAGCAAAAACTTACCGATTGGTGCCGTTGTTCCGAATATTGTATTGCCGGATACAGTCGGAAATATGAT
>CAZXDS010000275.1:0-2864 GCA_964639525.1 uncultured Melioribacteraceae bacterium
CCTCACTCCGCCAATACCATCTTTTAGCGAAAAAGTATTTACCAGCCCCGCATTTCTCAATGTTTTTACAAACACCTTACTCTTTATTCCGTAATCGCAGAAAAACAAATACTTCATTGCAGTATTTAGTTTCGGAAGTTCCTTTTTAAGTCTGCTGAACGGAAAGCGGATAATGTTAAAACCCTTTAAAAAAGCCTCGCTACTTTCTGTTAATTCCCGCACATCAGTTAGAATAAAATTCTTGAGTTTTACAGAATCGGAATAAATTTCAAAATCTTCAAAATTTTCATATTCAGTCGGCTCAATAGAAGTTATTGCCGGAGTTTCTCCGCAAAGCGGACAATCATCTTTCCGCTTCCATGCAATAGTTCTGCTTTCGAGTGAAAGGAAGTCAAAAATGAAAGTCTTCCCCTGTTGAAGTCCTTTCCATCCGAGTATAAGTTTAAATGTTTCCAAAGCCTGCAGCGTTCCGAAAATTCCGGGAACAACACCGAACACGCCGACTTCACCACAAGTGCCGACACATCCTTCCTCAGGAATTGTTTGCCACAAACAGCGAAAGCAGCCCGCATCGGTTTCTTCTGCAAATTTGAAAACCTGCAATTGTCCTTCAAACTGATAAATGCTCGACTGCACAAGATTTATTCCGTTCAAAAAACAAGCATCGTGAATAAGAAATTTGGTGCTAAAATTGTCTGTGCAGTCCAAAACAACATCATATTGAGAAATTATTTCTTCAATATTTATTGCTGATATTTTATTATTAATTACATGGATATTTAGATACGGATTAAATCGAAGAAGATTATTTTTTGCCGATTCGACTTTCGATAAGCCGATTTGAGCAAAATCATAAATTAACTGCCTGTGCATGTTTGTAATATCTACCGTGTCGAAATCACAAATAGCAATATTTCCGATTCCTGCTGCAGCAAGATGTTGAAGAGCCGAAGACCCGAGTCCGCCCGCACCAATAACCAGAACATTTGAATGTTTCAGCCGTTTCTGTCCGTCAATTCCAAAATTCGGTAGTTGAAGTTGACGTTGATAAAATTGTAATTCGAAATCATTCATTTCTTCATCTGGTTATTTTAAAAAGTGAATGGTGTTATTCCCAAGCGTATTCAGCATGAATCCAAAACACACTTAAAGATTCCGGCTAAAAGCATACCTGAATGACAGGGTTTTTAATAATCATACTTTTGTGTGTCTTTTTAATCATTGCTTTTGATAATTAATGATGGTGATGATCTTCGGCACAAAAAACCCATTTTGGTTCACTGCTTTTATCTGTGTAATGTTCTTTTTTCCAAATGGGAAGTCTTGTTTTGATTTCATCAATAATAAATTTGCACGCATCAAAAGCATCGTTTCTGTGTTTTGCGGTAACTAAAATCCATACTGCTAAATCACCGATTTGTAAATGCCCGACTCTGTGGGCGGAAAAAGCATCAAGAATATTAAATTTATCTTTAGCTTCGGTAATAATTTTTTTACCTTCCTTTAATGCAAGTGAACTGTATGCTTCGTACTCCAAAGAATCTACACTTTTACCCTCATTATGGTTTCGTACTCGTCCCTCAAAAGTAACAATGCCTCCGCATTCGGGAGTGTTATAATTATCGTTTCTAAATTTTTCAATTGAAGTATTTTCAACTTTAAACATATCAGCCTCCTGCAACAGGCGGAATAAAAACCAGAGTATCCATATTTTCTAATTCATATTCAAAATTTTCATAATTGTCATTAACCGCAACTTGAAGTTCAGAAACAGCGAGAGTAAAATTATACTTCTTCTTTAATTCAGTGTAAACTTCCTTCGGATTTTTTGAATCGGTTTCAATAATTTCGTTACTTTTTTCGGCTTGCTCTCTGAGGGCTGCAAAATATTTTATCTGAATTTTCATATACAATCTTTTTTATTAAAATTTAATGTGCAAATATAGTTTTAATATTTTTATTATTTTAGGAATAGAAAATTAATAATAGAATATTGGTTGGTGGTTTTTTAGTCAATAAGTATTCCACAAAGGTACACAAAGAAGGCACAAAGTTTCTCAGAGAAAATTGATGAAAATGAAATTCAGAACGGAAATTGAACTTAAAAAAAGTTCGTTGCAAATTGAACATGACCACAAGATAGTTACAATCGGGTCGTGCTTTGCTGAAAATATCGGACAAAAGTTTTCCGATTATCAATTCAAAATTTTGGACAATCCATTTGGTGTTCTCTACAATCCCGTTTCAATTTATAATGCTGTAAAAATAATTTCAGATAAAAAAAATTTTACGCAAGATGATTTAATTTTTGAACAAGGGGAATGGCATAGCTTTTATCATCATAGTGATTTCTCCAATCACAAGCCGGATGTTTGTTTATCAAATATTAATTCAAAAATGATAGAAACAGCAAAATTTATTGCTGATTCGGATGAAATTATAATCACTTTCGGAACGGCGTTTGTTTATAAATTTTTGGAAAGCGGAGAAGTAGTTTCAAACTGTCATAAAATTGCTGCCGATAAATTTGAAAGATACAGAATCGGGATGTTTGAAGCACGAGAGTTTATACTTTCGACTGTTGAGTTGCTGAAAGAATTGAACCCAGATATCAAAATTATTTTAACTTTAAGTCCCGTAAGACATTGGAAAGACGGGGCTGTTGAAAATCAAATAAGCAAAGCAATTTTGCTTTTAGCAATTCAAGAAATTGTTGATGAAAATGGTTCCGTTTTTTATTTCCCTTCCTACGAGATAGTTATAGATGATTTACGTGATTACAGATTTTACGATGAAGATTTGGTTCATCCTAATAAAATTGCCATTGATTATATTTGGGAAAAATTTGTTAAATGCTATTGCAC
>CAZXDS010000276.1:0-2833 GCA_964639525.1 uncultured Melioribacteraceae bacterium
CTCAACAAACACACCTTCAGTTTTTAGCAATTCATAATCTGCAGGTGTTGCACTAACGTAAACAACCTGATTCACAAGATTTTGAAATTCATCAAACTTAAGCGGGCGATTATCAAGAGCCGAAGGAAGACGAAACCCATGCTCAACCAAAGTTTCTTTTCGCGATCTGTCACCAAGATACATTCCTCGAACTTGCGGAACTGTTACGTGAGATTCATCAATTATCAGCAGAAAATCCTTTGGAAAATAATCAAATAAGCACGACGGTCGTGAGCCCGGCGGACGTCCGTCCATGTGCCGCGAATAATTTTCAATTCCCGAACAATAACCGATTTCTTTTATCATTTCAATATCGTATTTGGTTCGCTGTTCAATACGCTGAGCTTCCAAGTATTTTTCTTCTGCCCAATAATATTTCAACCGTTCTTTTAATTCCGCATCAATTGTTTTAATTGCCCTGTTAGCTTGTTCTTTTGTTGTTACAAAATATTTAGCCGGATAAATGGGAATTGACTCAACTTCGCGAATTACATCGCCGGTAAAAGAATCAATTACGGAAAGTCTTTCTATTTCATCATCCCAAAACTCAACCCGAACAGCTTCTTCATACTGATAAGCGGGAATTATTTCAACAACATCACCGCGTGCACGAAATGTTCCGCGAGTAAATTCAATATCATTTCTCGTATAATAAATATCAATCAACTGACGAAGAAATTTCTTTTTATTAATTGATGCTCCTTTTTTGAGAAATATTATTTGCTTTGCATATTGGTCAGGCGCCCCGATTCCGTAAATGCAGCTTACACTTGCAATAATAATCACATCGTTTCTACCTTCGATAAGTGAGGTGGTTGCTTTTAAACGCAGTCTGTCAATTTCTTCATTTACCGCAAAATCTTTTTCAATATAAAGATCTTTCTTAACAACATACGCTTCCGGCTGATAATAATCGTAATAACTGATAAAAAATTCAACAGCATTATTTGGGAAAAAAGATTTAAACTCGGAATATAATTGTGCCGCGAGAGTTTTATTATGGGAAATAATAAGAGTCGGTCTATTCAATTCAGCAATTAAATTTGACATTGTAAATGTCTTGCCTGAACCGGTTACACCGAGCAAAACCTGATGTTTGTCGCCTCGCAAAATCCCTTCCTTTAACTCTTTAATGGCACGAGGCTGATCACCTGAAGGTTTATAATTTGAAACAAGCTGAAATTTATTCATTGCAAATTCTAATTTGAAAAACATTAAATATACTTAATTGCTTTGAGATATGTTGGAATAATCCCAAGAAAAGTTTTAAATTTTTAACTAATTTGACAAAACAAATTTTTAACTGTTAGGAAGTTTATGACCATCAAAGAAACACAAAAGCAAATCATTTCCGAGTTTGAAATGCTGCAAGATTGGGAAGAAAAATATGGCGAAATAATTAGAATCGGGAAAGAATTGGGTGAATATCCTGAAGAAGTAAGAACAGAAAAATATAAATTATCCGGCTGTCAATCGCAGGTTTGGTTAAATGCAAAATTGGAGGATGGGAAAATTTTTCTGCAAGCAGATAGCGATGCAATGATTGTTAAAGGTTTAATTTCACTTTTAGTAAAGGTTTATTCAGGGCATACTCCGGATGAAATTCTTACAAATCCGCCTACGTTTTTGTCAAAAATAGGAATTGACAATCATCTTTCGCCAACACGAAAAAACGGATTGAGTTCTATGCTTAAGCAAATTCAAATGTTTGCAGTTGCATACAAAACAATTACCGATAAGCAATAAAATAGTTTTATAATTGTATATTCAAAAGAGAACTATTCCAAATAAACAATTTTATACTAAGAGATGTAAACATGGACTATAAAACGAGACATAAAATTATCAATGGCGACAGCCGACAAATGTTTGAACTTGACGATAAATCGGTTGATTTGGTAATTACTTCACCGCCATATTGGCAATTGAAAGATTACGGAGTTGAAAATCAAATTGGGTACAATGATAGTTATGAGGAATATATTAATAACTTAAATCTCGTTTAGAAAGAAAGTTATAGAGTCCTTAATAATGGATGCCGTTTGTGTGTTAACATTGGCGACCAATTTGCAAGAGCTGTATATTACGGAAGATATAAAGTTATCCCAATACGAACAGAGATAATAAAGTTTTGTGAAACTATCGGGTTTGATTATATGGGTGCTATAATTTGGCAGAAAAAAACCACATCAAATACAACCGGTGGAGCTTCTTTAATGGGCAGTTATCCGACGCCAAGGAATGGAATTATATCAATTGATTATGAATTTATATTATTATTCAAGAAACTGGGAACACCAATAAAACCAAATAGAGAATTAAAAGAACAATCAAAAATGACAAAAGATGAGTGGAAAGAATATTTTGCCGGTCATTGGAATTTTGGTGGAACAAGACAAGGTGGACACATCGCCATGTTTCCCGAAGAATTGCCGAAAAGACTTATAAAAATGTTTTTATTTGTCGGAGATACTGTGCTTGATCCTTTTCCGGGAAGCGGAACAACTTCACTTGCAGCCAAAAAATTAAATAGAAATTTGTTTAAAAATGCAGCTTAATATAAGATGAGGAAATTATGAATGAAGCATTAGTACAATGGACTTTATTAAATAATCAAAAGTATTTGGCTGAATTTCTTGATTTTAATTTTTCGACTATTCTTGGACAAGAAATATCAACTGATTACGGAAGGATTGATTTTGTTGTAAAAAACAATTCAAATAAGAGCCTTGTTGTAGAATTAGAAACAGTTTTAAATTTAAAAAGCAAACGAGATTATTGTTATAATCAAACG
>CAZXDS010000277.1:0-2813 GCA_964639525.1 uncultured Melioribacteraceae bacterium
TTTTTTTATTAGTTTTTCTTATTAAAGATAGTGTATCTTTGTGGGTAACTCAAAATCATTATTCTATTTGATTTTAATTTTGCCCCCGAATTGCTGATATTTTGTAGCCTTGGGAAATTCATTTTTCACCGATTATTTTTAGAATATCTTCAACCATTATACTGATTCCGTTTAATTTTTTTTCGGTAACCGGAACAGTTACAAGTTTGTTTTTGCTGCGGATATAAATTAAAAAACCTCCACCCGGTATTTTTGATGTTTGTCCGCTGTTTTGCAAATACTAATTTATTTGTTTTTTTTGTTTTATCAATGATTATAATTGGATTTAAAATTTTAATGAATTGGAAGACTTAAATGACAAATAGACAAAATGTAAATATAAAAGATCAAGTGCAGGAATACTACGGCAAAATATTAACTCACAGCAACGACTTAAAGACAAATGCTTGCTGTACTTCGGAAGGACCGAATAATAAGATAAAAAAAATAATCAGTGATATTCACGAAGAAGTTAATAATAGATATTACGGCTGCGGATTAATTCTTCCGCCGGTTCTTAAAGGTATGCGTATTCTCGATCTTGGTTCAGGTTCAGGACGTGATGTTTATGTGCTTTCAAAACTCGTAGGCGAAAACGGTTACGTTGCCGGCGTTGATATGACTGATGAACAATTAGATATTGCGACTAAATTTGTTGATTACCATACAAAGAAATACGGCTACGCAAAACCGAATGTTGAATTCAAAAAAGGATATATTGAATTTTTAGATGAACTCGGTTTTGAAGAAAATTCTTTTGATATTATTGTTTCAAACTGTGTGCTTAATCTATCCCCGAATAAGGAAGACGTTTTACGCGGTGTTTACAGATTGTTGAAACCGGGCGGTGAATTTTACTTTAGCGATGTTTATTCCGATAGAAGAATGCCGGAAAATTTAGTCAATAATCCAATTCTTTACGGTGAATGTTTAAGCGGTGCGCTTTATAAAAATGATTTTATTCGCTTATCGAGAAAAGTTGGTTTCAACGACCCGAGAATTTTCGAATCATCCCCCATTACGATTAATAATGAAGATCTTGAAATTTTATGCGGGGAAATCAAATTTGAGTCAATTACTTACAGACTTTTTAAGATAGATAAACTTGAAAGCCTCTGTGAAGATTACGGACAAGCGGTTGTTTATAAAGGAACTATTCCCGATTTCCCTAATGCTTTTGATTTGGACGACCATCATCACATAGAAAAAGGGAAATTCTTTGCCGTATGCGGCAACACATACCGAATGCTGAACGAAACAAGATTTGCAGAGCATTTTGATTTTTACGGAAGTTGGGAAACACACTTTGGCATATTTCCCGATTGCGGCGACAGCAAAGATTCGGAAATAAAAGAAAGCACGTCTTCTTGCGGATGCTGATTAAATATTTTAATTTTGTTTTATTATTAACTCACGTTACGCAAAATATTAAATATGAATAGCCTTTACTTTCAACTTGTCTGTGGCAACAATGTTGTCAACTAAAGAAGAAATATAGAAGATATTTTTAAGCTGTAAATGTGGCTATCCGTAGGATTCTGTGAAAAGCCATTATTATCTTTGTTTTATTGGTCCGTTGCCTAAAGGCAACGGCAATTACCGTCGCTTTTAAGCGACGGTAAATAACATAAAAATCTAAAACGGCTTTTCACAGAATCCTACGGATAGCCACATTATTAGATTAAGTCAATTAAGTAAAATACAGTGCGTAAGGTAACTTATTAATTATTTATTTCAATAGTTATGGAAACATTTAGATACTCTTTACGTGACAATCATCCCAAACGTTCAAAAACATTGGAAATGCTGTTTATCATAATAGGAATTATCAATATTATTTTGGGATTAGTTTATTTATTTTTCAAGTTTGATAAATACGAAATGGGCTATATGTATTCTTTTGAAGGAATAGGATATACCGTTATGGGGTTAGTGTCAAAACATTCAATCGATAAATATTTCATCCAGTTCAATTCAGATAAAATTTCTGCAAGCCATAAAAAATTAAATATTCATTGGGAAAATATCGCGGATGTTCACATCGCACCAATAAAAATTGATTTTCATTTATCAGACGGCAGTCAAACCTATCTACCTTTAGATAGTCTTGGATATAATGATGTTCAGCTTATAAAATCAAAATTTTTAGAATTTGCGGAATACAAAGAAATTACGGTCAACTGAATATGGAAACTTTTAAAATTTCATTATTAAACCAGTATTCTCAAAGATCAAAAACACAAAAATATCTTGCAATAATTCTCGGTATAGCCTATTTGATAATTCCAATAGTGCATATTTTCCAGCACGACTATTCATTGTTTACCATTTTTTGGTTTATTTTGGCAATGGCAATGTTTGCCTCCGGATATTTCTATTCTAAATTTGCGAGTTCGTATTATCTTCTAATGGATGAAGAAAGAATAATATCCAAAGATTCAATTTTTAACAAGTTCAATATTTCTTGGGAAAATATCGAGCATATAAAACTTAACCCAATTAGCATAGTTATTTTTAAGAAAAGTAATGATGAAAAGCGGATTCATCTACAAAATCTCTCCTATGAAAATGTACAAATAGTTAAAACAAAAGTACAAGAATTTGCCGATTCAAAAAAAATAAATATCGAATTTTAACACGGAGCAGCAATTCGGGGGCAAAATTAAAACTATGTAAAATTATGATTTATAACGATGATAAAAAATATTTTGGCAAAGACCGAATCCGGCTTTCGACTGATTTTCCGGTTATTTTTTTTTACACTGAAAATTGTA
>CAZXDS010000278.1:0-2672 GCA_964639525.1 uncultured Melioribacteraceae bacterium
TTGGAGTAATATTATTTACTTCCCAATAAAGTTCGCCGTTTTTTTTCTTATTTAAAAATTCACCTTCCCACGACTCACCTGAAGTAATTGTCTGCCAAAGGTCTTCATAAATTTTTTTGTCGGTATTTCCTGATTTTAAGATAGATGCTTTTCTTCTTAAAACTTCTTTTAATGTGTAACCGGTTATTTTCTCATATTTTTTATTAATATATTCGATATTACCATCAATATCGGTAATTAAAATAGAAACCGCTGCTTGTTCAACTGCAAGAGATAATTTTTTAAGTTCGGCTTCAGCTATTTTTCTTTTGGTAACATCCTTAACTTGAGCAAAAATAATTTCCCCTTCGGGCAGTTGAATAGCTTTAAGATTAACTTCGGCATCAAATAAAGTTCCGTCAAATTTTTTATGCTGCCATTCAAAAAATTGTGGTTTCGATTTTAAAGCGGCGTTGATATACTGTTGTATCAATTTTTCCGAACTTTCTCCGTTAGGCTGCACAGCAGGCGAAAGATTGACAGGTGTAGAATTTAATATTTCATTTTTTGAACACAAAAACATTTCGGAGGCTTTTAAGTTGCATTCAATAAAATAATTATTTTTCATTAGGAAAATGGAATACGTTGATTGCTCGAACAATGTTTCAAATTTGGTTTTACTTTCCAACAAAAGCCTTTCGGTACGCTTGCGTTCGTCAATTTCCTTATCTCTTTTTGAAATTGCTTTCTGCAGATTTTGCTGCATTTCAATAAATGTTTCAGCAAGTAATTTTATTTCGCCTTCAACGTTTGTTTCTATTTTTTTTGTAAAATCCCCGTCGGCAATTGCTCTGCTAACCTTTGTTAAATCTTCTATTGGCTTTGAGATACTTTTTGAAATAGTAAATATCGTTGCAATCACTAAAACGGTAATTAAGAGTATAACAAATATTATCCAATCCTTTATAATGTACATAGGCTCAAAAGCCTCGTCCTGGTTAATTTTCACAACCAGTCCTAAATCTAAAATCGGGATATATTTCCATGAGGCAATAATTTTCATGTTACGGTAATCAACTGACAAACCCATACCGCTTTTTCCGGCAACGGCAAGTTGAATAGGTATTCCGTCTTCAGAACCAATTGTAACACTGTAATTAAACGCAGCATCAGGATTATTCCGTGTAGGAACAACAAAAACAGCTTTATTGTTTTGTTTTTCAGCAAGAATTGTTTCGCCTGTTTTCCCAAGTCCGGTAGAATCGTTTATCACCGAAAGCAGTTTTCGAGCATTTAGTTCAACGGCAATTATGCCTTTTATTTTGTGGTTTTCAAAAACCGGTACCAAAATATATTCGGAAAATTTATTATTGGAAGCGGAATATGAAATTTTTGAAACCACCAATATTTTTCGATTGATAGCTTTAATAAAATCTTTGGATAATTCCGATTTATTATATTCTCCGGTAACTAAATTAAGCCCGACATCCTTTTTATAATTACTCGAATATAAAATTTTACCTTCAGGCGAAACTAACATGATATCGCAGAAATCATAAATGTTTTTAAATTGCATTAAAAACGCATTAATTTTCTCCGATGCGGTTAAATATTGTGTATTTGAGTTTAATGATTTATAATTAAAATATTTACTAATTCCGGGGATATTTTCAATAGCTTTTACATCATTAATTTTCTCATTTATATATTCTGTAATTTCATGTACTTTTTTTTTGGTAATTTCATTTACGTTCTTGATACTTTGTTCTTTTACAATTTTTGTAGTGTACGAATAAGTAAAGTAGCCGGCGGTTATTAAAGGAACAAGTGAAACAGTTAGCAGCCATAAAGTTAGTTTTGTTCTAAAAGTTTTATTACGGAGGAAAAAGCGTGGTTTTTTTATTTTTAAACGAATCATTTTTGATGCTGAAATTTTGTATTTTTTTTGATAATATATGCAACCGAAACATAATCCGGTAAATTATCACAATCCTATATTTACATTAACTATTTACATTATTAAAACAATTTTATCTTTAATAATTAAATTAATTTAATTAATTAATTAATTAATTTAATGTAGAAATATTATTATCAATAAGCAAGACAGAAATATAATTTATATTTTTGCTGTCCGATAAGAAAATAACCGGCTAAAGCCGGATGAGTGTTTTGAAGAGTTTGCTTAACACCACAATGAATTGTGGTGTTAGCACAATTCATTAAAATAGCACCAAGCTTCAGCTTGGTGAAAAATGTAAACAAACATAATCCCGCTAACTGTTTCCCGATACGGGTCTGCGACAGCAGTTTTAAGATTATATTTTTGTCATTTCAATCACAACATATTTTGTCGGGTAAGAAAACTCTACGCTGTAGTTGAAATACGAGATTTCTCATTCGGTTACTATCGGGTGAGATATAAAAATTGTTTTCAATTTGCAAAGTATCGTTTCATCCAATCCGCCTTGGCGGACTAATTTCTAATTTGCACTTTAGTGAGATATGTTTAATAAAGAGTGTTAATGAATCAAATAATCAAAAAGTACAAATAACTGATTTAAAAAATAAGAATTGGACTTTTTTAACTTTAAGAAGTTTAGAGAAAGTTACTATTGTTTTTGGAAAATATAGCTTTATACAGCGATTCGGGGTCAAAATTAAGATTACAAAAAACAACACGTTAAGAGTAT
>CAZXDS010000279.1:0-2604 GCA_964639525.1 uncultured Melioribacteraceae bacterium
CTGATTCAAAACATTTCCGTCTCGTTTTCGCAAAATCCCGTGGACACGAGACGGTTTACCGCAATCCAAAAAATAGCCCAAAGATAAACATTTCATTTGGGCTATCGCAGATCCGTATCGGAAAGCCCATTGTGGGTGTGCTGTTTGTTGATCCGTTCGATGAATCGAACGGAAATATTGTTGTTTTATGGTGCAGTGCTTAATCATCATCTCTTAAAATGAATTGTGCCAACACCGCAATTTATTGTGGTGTTAAGTGCCTTCCCAAAAAACTTTTCACCAAACTAAATTTTAGTATTATCTTAATTTAGAATAGTAATATTATATTTTGCGGAAATATGCTTAATAATATTTAGAGTGTAATAAATTTTAATTTATGTTTTAAAATAATTATTTCGGCAGAAAATATATTTTTCGAAATATTTTCTCCATCGCTATGAACAAAAAATCTTTCATTTTTTACTTTAATTTTAAGAGTTTTAAATTTATTTAAATGAACTTCGGGAATACCTTTAATTTTATTAAATAATGCTCTCGGAAGCGACTGCATAAGTTTAAAATTAGAAATATCATCAATAACGCAAAAATCAAGAATTCCATCGTCAATATTAGCATCAGGAGTTAAATAAAATCCACCACCTGTTGTTTTACTATTACCGATTGCTAATAATAACTTATTACCGGAAACAGATTTCGAATTATCAATTACAAATTCAATATCCGCAGAATGAAAACTATTCATTGCTTTAATAACCGCAAGAACATAAGAAGCAATTCCGGATAATTTTTTGTTTGTTTGATTGAGATACGCAACATAAGCATCAAAACCAAAACCCAAACTGTTTATAAATCTGGTTTCAAATACTTTATTAGAATCAGAATGTTCGGAATATTCTACATGACCGACATCAACTTTTTGAGTTTTCGGAGCATCACTAAGCAGCAGTGATAAATTTTCTGTAAAGTTTTTTCCCATTTTTAATGCGGAAGCAAAATCATTGCCCGAACCAATCGGCAATATTCCCACTTCCCTTTCTGTAGAAAGACTTAATCCGTTGATTACTTCATTTAAGGTTCCATCACCGCCAACGGAAATTACTCTTTCAAAATCATTGCTTAATTTTTCGGCAATTGCGGTGGCATGCTTCGGTTTTGAGGTTAAACTAATTTCAGCATTAATAGAATGCTTTTTTAAGTAATCACGAATTCGCAAATTACTTTTAACGCCCTTTCCTTTTCCTGCAGCAGGATTTATAATAAATATAGTTTTTTTCATTTAAGTACTTTAACAATTCAACAATTTCAAATATATTACTTCAAGTATTACTACCTAACTTACAAAAATAAAATGAATTATGAGTCCACTCCGAAAAACTCCAAACGGGTTAAAACCCGTTTGGCATTGTATGTTTCTATCTTGTTTTCCCCACGGCTGAAGTCGTGGGTTAGTCAAAATATTACTTTTTAGAATGGACTCATAAATACTATCGTAATTTTACATAAAAATTGCACTGACATATTCGTCAGGTGCAAAAGTCTGCAAATCTTCAATTCCTTCACCAACACCGATATATCTTACCGGAATTTCCTGTTCGGCACAAATCTGAAACATCATTCCACCTTTAGCCGTTCCATCTAATTTTGTAACAATCAGTCCGGTTAATTCAGTAAATTTAGAAAATTCTCTCGCCTGAATAAGAGCATTTTGACCTGTATTACCGTCAACAACAAGAAATATTTCGTTGGGAGCATAGTCGATTACTTTGCTCATTACCTTTTTAATCTTTTTCAATTCTTCCATAAGATTATTTTTAGTGTGCAATCTTCCTGCAGTATCAACGATAACAATATCCGCATTTATTCGTTTGGCTTCAATCATTGTATCATAAGCAACTGAAGCAGGATCGTTTCCGGTTGCGGATTCAATAATTTTTACACCTGCACGTTTAGCCCAAATTTCCAACTGCTCATTGGCGGCTGCTCTAAAAGTATCGGCTGAGCCAATTACAACATTTAATCCGGCTCGTTTATAATTGTGAGCTAATTTTCCGATTGTTGTTGTTTTCCCTGCTCCGTTTACACCGACAACAAGAATTACATACGGCTTGTATTTTTCCAATTCAGTATATTCCGTTTTGTCATCTATATGTTCTTTTAGTGCATTCGACAATTCGTTTTTCAGAGTTTCAATAATATTTACTTTGCTGCGGTCGGTTTGCGATTTTAATTGCCGGCGAGTATTTTCAATAACTTTTAGCGAAGTATCGTAACCAATATCGCTAGTTATTAACACCTCTTCCAATTCTTCGAGAACATCTTCGTCTATCTCGGCTTTACCGCTGACTGTTTCGGTAATTTTTGTAACAAGTTTATTTCTTGTTCGGTCAAGTCCGCTTTTTAATTTGTTAAAACTGATGTTTTTAAACAGTTTCATCCTTTCTCCATTATCTACATATATCCGTTAATCTAAATAATTGTCCAGTATCTGCCACATCTGTTAGTCTCATTTTGCTATCGGCTGCCTGCATTTTCAAACCTTGACAATTTGTCACAGCGATTCGGGGTCAAAATTAAGATTACAAAAAACAACACGTTAAGAGTATA
>CAZXDS010000280.1:0-2558 GCA_964639525.1 uncultured Melioribacteraceae bacterium
ATAGATAAAATAATTTTTTAGAAAATAGATTGGTTTTATATTATTAGCTTGATTTGAAAACAGTTCTCAAAAAGATGAGCGTAAAAAGGAAGCTTAAAATAAAAAACCTTAATTATAAAGTATAATCAAGGTTTTTGTGTGGGCCCACAGGGACTCGAACCCCGGACATTCTGATTATGAGTCAGATGCTCTAACCAACTGAGCTATAGGCCCCTAAAAATTAAATTTTAGTTTCAAAAAATAAACTATTCAAATTTTATTTGCAAGCGGATAAAATTCTATTATTGGCTAAATAAAATCAATATTTTTCCGATAATTCCAATTATAATAAAAAATAGTTCAACTGATAAAATAATTCCTCGAAAAAAGATAAAAATGTTGCTTTTCTTTTGGGGAATGGAATGTAAATATGTCAAATAATACAAATATTAAAATACTTCTGGTAGAAGATGCGGGCGTGATGCGTAAAATGGAAAAGAAGGTTTTGGCATCATTAAATTACACTAATGTTATTGAAGCTGAAGACGGAGATGTTGCAATTAAGCTGCTCAAGGAAAATGAAATTGATTTGATTATCAGTGATTGGAATATGCCGAACAAAGACGGTTATGAACTTCTTCTTTGGGTAAGAGAAAATGAAAAAGTAAAAGACGTTCCATTCTTAATGGCTACAGGACGCGGCGAGAGAAAGGAAATGGCAAAAGCTGAAAAAGCCGGAGTAAGCAGTTTTATTGCCAAACCGTTTAATGCTGCAGAACTTGATGAAAAAATTGATGAAGCTTTGGGACTGATAGATACTGCAAATATTGTAATTGAAGGTGTAAGAACACACGAAACGAATAAGGAAGGAAAAGTTGCTCTTAAAATTGCACATATACAAATTACCGATCATCTTGTTGTAGGCGTTCTAAAACATTTAATTAAAACAGGGGAAATTAAGCCAAAACATTTTACACTTGAAACAGAGTGTATGTCGAGTTGGAATCCGGTTGCAAAATCATTGGAAGAACATACTGTTGATGCCGCTTGTATTTTGGCACCGCTTTCTATGGACTTGGCAAATGCCGGTGTTCCGATTAAACTTATCTCTTATGCACACAAAAACGGAAGTATTTTTGTCCGTAATAAAAAGGGTGATTACTCAGCACCGTATCAAAATTATTTTAAAGGAAAATCATTTTACATTCCGCACTTTATGTCTATTCATCACATGCTTTCGCATTTGTTTTTTACGGGAATCGGGCTAAACCCCGGAATGCCGAATGGTGAGGAAGAAACAAATATTCATTTTGAAGTAGTTCCACCGATTCAAATGCCTGAGTTGCTCGGGAAAAATTCTGATGCTGCCGGTTATATGGTTGCCGAACCTTTGGGAACAAAGGCAATTGCTGCAGGAGTTGCCGAGCAGCAATTGTTGTCAAGCCAGTTGTGGGAAGATCATCCTTGCTGTGTGATTGTTATGCGCGATGAGTTTATTAAAAAATTTCCCGATGCTGCATTTGAATTTGTGAAATATTTAGTTCAAGCCGGAAACTTAATTGATAAGCAGCCCGGTCTTGCGGCTGAAATTGCGGTTGACTTTTTAGATCCGGATAAAAAACTCGGTCTTAAAGTTTCAATTTTGAAAAATGTTTTAACCGAACCTCTCGGTATAAAAACAAATGATTTATTTCCGCTCAAAGAAGACCTTGATAAAATGCAGCACTATATGTGCGATTGTATGAACATCGGGAGCATACTTGATGTTGATAAATTTGTTGATAATCGATTTGCAAAAAAGGCTTGCGGTGATGAATCACTGGCGAAGAAATCTACTTTTGACGTAGAAAAAGCAAAAGAAAAAGCTTTGCAGATTCTTAACAGCGGAAGATCTAAAGACGAAGATAACGAAAAGAAAACATTACTTAACTCAGAAGGGAAATATCTCACATTCAGTCTTGGTGAACAGCCGTTCGGAATTGAAATTCTCACGGTTCGAGAAATCATCAAGTTACGTGCTTTGAATAAATTCCCGAATTCGCCGAGTTTTGTTAAGGGAGTAATTACACTTCGAGACGAAGTTATTCCTATTGTAAATCTTAAAATGAAGTTGGGATTTTCGAAAACGGAATATGATGAAAAAAGCATTATTATTGTTTTAGAAGTGCGACAAAACCGCAAAACAATTTCTGCAGGTATTCTCGTTGATGCTGTTCATAATGTAGCTGATATTTCTGCTAATCAAATGGAAGAACCGCCTAATTATGCGGGAATCAAAAATGTGGATTATATTCTTGCAATGGTTAAATCCGAAGGTAAAATTAATATGCTTATTGATATTGAAAGAATAATCGGAAGCAAAGATATTCAAACTCTCGGTTCATTAATTAACGCATAAAGTTTGCCGATACATTTCATAATGTTCACAATACTCACAGCAATTCGGGGGCAAAATTAAAATTATGTAAAATTATGATTTATAACGATGATAAAAAATATTTCGGCAAAGACCGAATCCGGCTTTTGACTGATTTTCCGGTTAATTCTTTTTTACACTGAAAATTGTAGAACCGACTTTC
>CAZXDS010000281.1:0-2533 GCA_964639525.1 uncultured Melioribacteraceae bacterium
TACTTTGGCAATTTGTTTACGGTCTTCGTAAACGCCTTGCCCTTGTGAAAATATTTCTACGCCGTCATTCCAAGGTTTTGCTACAGCCGCTTCGGGTTCCATATAGCCGTGTTCAATCATTTGTGTTTCATAAACACCGCTTGATACAAACGCCGATTCTTCTTTCGCTTTGCTAATATTTCCGCGGTCGATAATCGTTTCGGAAAGCAAATTCCCATTCGGGTGAATTTTAGGAGCGCCGGGCTCAATTGCTTTTTCGGGAATGACAACAGGGGAAAGGACTTCGTATTCAACTTTTACTAACTCTGCGGCTTTTCGAGCAATGTCGCGATTTTCGGCAACAACCAATGCAATAGCATCGCCAACGTATCTCGTTTCTTCTTCGGTTAAAACAAACATTGGCCAATCATTTACAATTAAACCTGTGTATCTGCTGCCCGGAACATCTTTTCCCGTAAAAACACGAACAACACCTTGCATCGCTTCAGCTTCCGAAGTATCGATTTTCAAAACTTTTGCACGCGGGTAATCGCTGTATTTTAACGAACCGAAAAGCATTCCATCCAAAAATATATCGTCAACATAAGGTGCCTGTCCGAGTGTAAGTTTGTCAGCATCATATTTCGGTTGGCGTTTACCTACTTTTCCTGTTTGTTTAGGTTTGGGAATTTTTTTGTTTTCTCGAATTGCTTCCGCTGCATATTCGATAGAGTTTTCAATTTTTTTATAACCTGTACATCGGCATAAATGAGGTGTTAACGCTTTATCAATTTCCTGTTTGTCGGGATTAGGATTGTTATTAATTAATACCTTTGAACGCATAACAATTCCCGGAATACAAAACCCGCATTGAGTTCCGCCTTTTTCAACAAATGCGTTGGCAAAAACATTTTGTTTGTATTCACCAATTCCTTCAATTGTTATAACATTGCCGTCAGCGACTTTGCTCATCGCGGTTACACACGAAAGAACAGCTTGCCCGTTTAATTCAACGGTACAAGCTCCGCACGAAGCTTGAGGCGAACAACCGTCTTTCATTGAAGTGATTCCTTCAATTTCGCGTAAATATTTTAAAAGTGATAAATCCGGATTGCCGGTGTATGTTTTCTCTTTTCCATTTAAATAAAATTTCATATCATTCCTTCTTTTACCGCAGAGACGCTGAGTCGCAAAGAAAAATAAATTTGCAATTTCTAATTGTATTACCTGCAAAATTTAATCAAAACTCACAATTTAAAAACTTTGCGTCTTTGTGCCTTAGCGGTTATTACTAAAAAGTGAATTTTCCATTAAACTTTTATATAGTACTATCATCTCAATTGCTTTTAATAAACTAATATTCTGCGTCGCTAATTTACTTTTGTAGTTAACAATTGAATAATCAGTACGATTAAATTCCACTGTGATTGTTTCCGATTTATAAATATAATTTGAGTTTTCAATATTAAGAATATCAACATTGCCATTCAATTTAAAATGCAACGAATTATTTTGCAACAAATAACAATTATCCTCATTATTAAAACTGTCTTCCGTCAAATAAAATTTCGGTTTGGTTTTGTACGGCGCACCGCTTGTCGGACAAAAAGTATCACAATTACCGCATTCATTACAAAAATCCCCGATGTTGATTATTTGATGAGCTTGGGCAATAGAAAATGTTTTATATTCAATATTTTTAATTTCATTATTATCAAATTTAATTATCGGATATTTAATATCTTTTACATTAAAATCAATAGAGACATTTGCAAGATTCGGGCAAACTGTAACACAAATATTACAAACATCATTACAGAACAAACACCTGGAGGCTTCCTCTTTTACAGTATTTTCTGTCATTAAAGGATGCACTAACTCGAAACTATTTCTTTCAGCCAACGGGATGGTTGGAATATCAATACCATATTTCCTTTTGGCAAGTTTTTTCTGAAAATCAATATCGCTCAATTTTCTTTCTGGAGCAATTGTCAAGTCGAGTGATTTTTGAATACGATTCAAAATTATTTCCGAGACTTTCTGTCCGTCGGCAATTGCATTTATTAAAGAATCGGCACCGCGAATAGCATCTCCGCCGGCGAAAACATTCGGTAACTGAGTTTCAAAAGTTTTTTCATCGATTGTAATTTTACCTGTAGGGAAGAAATCCTGCAGTATATCCTGACCGATTGCCGTAATAATGGAATCGAAATCAATCTGAAAATCCGATAGAGGAACAGCTACAGGTTTTCTTCTACCCGAAGCGTCAAGTTCACCAAGCTGCATTTTTATGCAGTTGAGAGCAAGTTTCCCGTTTTTTCGTTCAATTGAAGTCGGGGCAGTTAGCTCGACAATTTCAATACCTTCCTCTTCCATTATTTCAACTTCTTCCCAACCGCAGGGCATTTCATTTTTAGTTCTTCGATAAACCACAGTTACTTTTCCATCACTGCCGATAAGCCGCTTAGCCGTTCGTGCTGCATCAACCGCCGAAAGTCCACCGCCGATTATTGCAACGGAATTTCCAAGTTCGGGTGATTTATTATTGAGCACA
>CAZXDS010000282.1:0-2532 GCA_964639525.1 uncultured Melioribacteraceae bacterium
AATGGAACGCAGATGACACTGATTTTTTATGATTTTCACTGATAATCCGCGAACATCCGTTTAATCTGTGTTATCCGTGTTGTAAAGAATTAGTTTTATTCAGCAATTAAACACTAAACCAATTTTTCCTTCGGAAGTTCTATGCTCATCACTTTTAATAAATAGACAAATAAGATTGGGACAAATTACATTCATTTGATAAAATTTATTTGGTAGTGAAACTATACTGTTTTAATATTTCTTCTTCCGTTAAACTATCACTTAAAAAACCGAAGACAGCCTGAACGGTAATATTTTCCTACTATCAGACAAATCGAAAAGCCTATCTTTTCCAAATGTAAAAATCATGCTGCAAAATGCTTGTTGAGTGTTTTCCGAGCATTGCAATTTATTCCTTAAGTTTTTAAAAACACAAAGATGTAAAATTAGTTTGAATCACTACATTTCACCATAAGGCATTTGAGGTTTTTTACCAAGCAATCTGGCATAAACGGATAACGCTCCGCGGTGATGAGCGGTATGGTCGCCAAGTGCAGAAATAATTATTATCTTCGGGGCACCGTTCATAATTGCACCTGCAATTGGCATCATCAATTTTTTTTCGGAATACGATTGAATTTTTTCAATGGAATTTGCAACCGCCGTTTTCAATTGCTCAATACCTGCTTTCAACGAAGCATATTTTTTCATTCTTTCTTCATAGTTATCAAAATTCATATCAAAACCATTGCCGAAAGCACCTTCGATAAACCAATCATAAGTTTCAGCTGTATGACTAATATGCTGCGCAACAGTGTACATCTCATCTTGCGGTTTAAAGTCGGAATCTTCCTCCGTTAAACAATCAATTGTATTAAGAAAAAATTTCTCCTGCATTTTTAATTGTTCAATTAATCCATCTTTCATCATGTGGTTATCCTCTTTAAGTAATTTAATTTATTATAATTTAAAATTAAAAATTTGTAATCTAAATAGCAGCCTTCAATTCATAGCTTGGGTATTCGTTCCATTCTTGACCCAATAAAAGTCTGCCGTTATTTTTTTTACTTCTTCGCACACCGTCGCCGCCCCAAGTTCCCCATTGCTTAAAGAAGAATGCTGTGTTTTGTTCTTCGCATTGCCGCTTGATGTTAATTGCCCATTCCGGTTTCATTGGTCTTGCTTTTACTCCGCTTTCGCCACCGACAATAACCCAATCAATTCCTTGTAAATTTATCTTACCCAAATCCTCAAGCAACGGTTCAATAGATAAAAATTTAATCGCTGCTTTAATAGTTCTCAATTTATCAATTCGCGGTAAACCGGATCTTTTATTTTCAACAGTTACACCAAGCCAAATATTTTTCGGGATTTTTCTTTTTGAAACATATTCAAACATTCTGTTTTCGCGTTTGGTTAAAATTTGATAAATATGTTGCGGAGTTTTTGCGATAACTTCAAATATTCGGTCTAAATATTCTGTGGGAATTTCTTCGTGAAATAAATCGCTCATAGAATTAACAAAATATTTCGTTGGTTTTTTCTTTTTTAACGGTTGCTCTAATCTTTCCGGCATAATTGAAAATTCAAATCCGTTTTCATAGCCAGAAGCTCTCATCGCCTGCAGTCTGTTCGCCATTACTTCAGCATAACAGTTTTTACAGCCGGCACTTACCTTTGTACAACCTGTTGTTGGGTTCCAGGTTTCTTCGGTCCATTCGATTTTGGTTTTGTTCATTTTTTTCACCCTTTATCAATAATTTGAGACGCAATTTTTAATCCCGTTCTATTGTTCGACGCAAAAAGTAAATGGAATATAGGCACTTGTTTAGAATTCATTAAAACTAATGGTTTTTCAGTAACAAAATTCCAAACAGTTTTGAGCTGCTTAATGTAAATTTCAACTATTTTATTAATCGAATCATCAATTTTTTTTGTTATTTCTTGAACACCAAATAACGTATCTTCATTTGTTGATTTATAAAATATATTTTCTATTTCGCTAATTGATAAGCCAAAGAATTTTTCTAATTTCCATTTATGATTCAATTGTTTTTTCTTATCTAGTAATCTATTAATACAAACACCAGATGGAATTAATATCCAAACATCTGAATGTGTGCCTGCTAATCTTTTAATAGAATCCCAATCAATTTGCATCCCAAATGGATCAAGAAATACTAAAGCTAGTAACTTTTTATTACTTTTCAACGCTTCTGCTAATTTTATTAACTGCGTATTACAATCAGCTTTACGAATTCTTATTTTTTCTTTATCTATATGAGTTATACTTTCTTTTATTCTTTTTAAATTTAAAATATATTTTTTATTTTTATCAATAAAATAATACCAATCGAAAATAAATGGTTGCTTTAGTTTAAGAATTCGTGATACAGATCCCTCATAAATATAAAATTCACCTTCGTTTTCTTCTAAAACATTATGAGAAAATAAATCCTCATCTTTATATATTGCTCTTTTCCCTGACCCAGCAAAACCATCAAAGTATATTGTTTGCCAATTATATTGCTCCTTAACCTTATTTAATATTAT
>CAZXDS010000283.1:0-2485 GCA_964639525.1 uncultured Melioribacteraceae bacterium
TAAATGTATTTGCACACGTACAAAAACTGTCATTAAAATATTTTGACAAAACTCCCGTTGGCAGAGTTGTTACCCGCATAACAAATGATGTTGGGGCATTGAACGATCTTTTCTCATCCGGCATAGTTATGATTTTTAGTGATATATTTATAATTGTTTGGATATTTATATTCATGTTCATAATGGATTGGCAGTTATCACTGGTTACATTATCTGTACTTCCAATTCTAATTTATGCCACATTTTTGTTCCGTAAAAAAGTTCGCAATGCTTATAGGCGCGTTCGTAAATACTTAGCGAGAATTAACTCGTTTATGTCGGAGCACATAACGGGAATGAACATAGTTCAACTTTTCACGAGAGAAAAAGAGGACGTAAAAAAATTCGGGCAAATAAATTTTGATTACAAAAAAGCCAACATCGACTCAATTTTTTATTATGCTTTGTTTTTTCCCGTTGTTGAATTGCTAAGCTCTACCGCTGTCGGTTTAATAATTTGGTACGGAGGAGGAAATGTAATTCAGGGAACAATGACGATTGGCGTGCTGTTTGCTTTTGTGCAATATACAGAAATGTTTTTTCGCCCTATTAGGGATTTGTCTGAAAAGTACAACATTCTGCAAACGGCTATGGCATCATCCGAAAGAATTTTTAATTTACTTGATGACAACACGCAAATTTCAAACATTGAAAACCCCAATCTACTTAAGAATACAAAAGGAAGTATTGATTTTAAGAATGTTTGGTTTTCTTATAATCCGGACGAATATGTTCTGAAAAATATTTCGTTTAGCATTAACCCTGGTAAAACAATTGCCATTGTCGGAGCTACAGGAGCTGGCAAAACTTCGATTATTAATATCTTAAACAGATTTTATGATATTAACAAAGGACAAATTCTTGTTGACGGAATTGATATTAAAGAATTGGATAAAGATGATTTGCGAAATAAAATATCAATTGTTTTACAGGATGTTGTTATGTTTTCCGGTACGATAAAATCAAATATTTGTCTCGGCAATAAAACCATAACCGATGAACAAATTTACAAAGCGGCAAAAACAGTTGGGGCTGATAAGTTCATTTCAAAATTGCCGAATAAATTTGATGAGGTAGTTAAAGAAAAAGGGGCAACTTTAAGTGTTGGTCAAAAGCAACTTATTTCATTTGCACGTGCACTTGTTTTTAATCCGCAAATATTAATTTTGGATGAAGCAACTTCAAGTGTTGATACGGAAACTGAGTTTCTAATTCAAAAAGCAATTAAAAAATTATTGGCAGGAAGAACATCAATAGTGATAGCACACAGATTGTCAACAATTCAAAACTCGGATAATATTATTGTGATGCACAAAGGAGAAATTAGAGAGACCGGAAATCATCAGGAACTTTTGGCAAAGAAAGGAATCTATTACAGACTTTATCAATTGCAGTATAAAGAACAAGAATTAAATAATATTCCAAATTAAGGAGGTAGTATGGAAGTACGTGGGTTTATGACTCTGCAGAGACATATTCTTGAAGGCGAAAAAAAACATCCCGAAGCTACCGGGGAACTTTCAGCACTTTTATCCGAGCTTGCATTGGCGGCAAAAGTAATTTCACTTGAAGTAAATAAAGCAGGACTTGTTGATATACTCGGTCTTGCCAATGCTGTAAACGTTCAGGGAGAAGATGTGAAAAAACTGGATGTTTATGCACAAAAAACAATTGTGGCATCAATGGATCACGGTGGACACCTTTGTGCAATGGCTTCGGAGGAAGAAGAAGATATCATCCAAATTCCCAGTAAACATAAAATGGGAAAATATGTAATGTCTTTTGACCCACTTGACGGTTCATCAAACATTGATGCAAATGTCAGCATTGGAACTATTTTTTCAATTTCAAAAAGAATTTCACCAGATGGTGGACCCGGGACAGTTGAAGATTTGCTGCAACCGGGAATTAATCAAATAGCTGCCGGTTATGTCGTTTATGGTTCCAGCACAATTTTTGTTTACACAGCCGGAGAAGGAACTCACGCTTTTACACTTGACCCTGCGGTTGGTGAGTTTATTCTTTCACACGAAAACATTAAAACTCCTGAAAAAGCGAGAATTTACAGCACAAATGAGGGGAACTACAAGTATTGGCATCAAGGTTTAAAAAACTACATTAAGTTTCTGCAAGCTGCCGAAGATGAAGGACGCACACCGTATTCATCTCGTTACATCGGGTCTATGGTTGCCGATATTCACCGCAATTTATTATATGGAGGTATTTTTATTTACCCAAAAGATAAGCGACATCCTAACGGGAAATTACGTTTGCTTTATGAATGCAACCCGATGGCATTTTTATATGAACAAGCCGGCGGACGAGCAATTGATGGAAACCGTAGAATTTTGGAAATTAAACCTGAGCATATTCATCAACGCACACCGATCTATATTGGAAGCAAAGATGCGGTAGATACTGTGGAAAGATATTTGCGTGAAGCTGA
>CAZXDS010000284.1:0-2476 GCA_964639525.1 uncultured Melioribacteraceae bacterium
ATATTCTCCACCTTGTATTTATACAAATTTCCCACTAAATTCGTGGTAGTACCTTTATCTTTATCTTTATATTTTGGGAGTATTGAGAGGAAAGAGAGAATGCAATCTGCATCCCCGCTTTATAGTTGAAATTTATTTAACATTTTTCGATCTAAGGTGCTCACCAAGTTTTCTGTCCTTAAAATCAAGATGATTATAAAACCATTTTCTCATTGATTGAAAAAATTCTTCATCTAATATTAAATCATCTTCATTTAATTTACTTTCAGTTGATATTATCTTGTTAAGCAATCTATCATGCTCTAACTTGTGAGAAATATATCCTGTATCCGAAAATTCTTTCATATATTTTTCCTCCGTTTCAAAATGTTCTCGGAGATGAGCAATAAGATTTTTAATAAAGGTTACTTGTGCTTTTTTATTCTGTTTAGAATTACTTTCATAAATCTCGTTAATGAGATCTGTAGTTTCTTTGTGCTGTTGATCAATCAATTTAATGTTTGTCAATTCCTCTTTTGTCCAATTAATAAACGACATTTTTAAAACTCCCTCTTCAAATAAGATATGAAATCCAATAAAAAGATTATAATATCTTTTTATTCTCATTTCAATATAATTATTTTTGTGTAATAAAAAAGGAAGAATTATTAATTTTTTAGAATATAAATTAAACGCTCTGCTTAATTGAATATTCATAAATTAAGCTAAATAATCTGTCATTAATATTTCTAATTTCCTCAAGGGATTCGTACTTTTCAATTTCAAATACTGCCCCTTGCCAGCCATCTTTTTGCCAATAAGCTTTCTCCGGAAGATCAAGTTCAAACATTTTATTGTTAAACGGATATTGCGTAATATAAAAATAAGGAGTTGTTATTGCATCGTCTCCAAAAGAAAAACCGTAATTCATTTGTTCACGAGAATAGTCCCAATTATCCGGGTCCTGATCAGAAATTATTTTCCCGTTAAACATAAGCATTGCTAAATCAAAATGATGTGCCCAAAAATTGATGTTGCTTGCTTCTTCTAATTTATCGCTTTTGAATTTCAACATTGCGAAATAAACTTCTTTTAAAATAGCCCATATTTCTTCAATGGATTCTTCTTTGTATTCCCCAAAAGTTAAATCCGTAAATTTATTTTCTTCAAAAACATATTCTATTTGAAGAGTTTTTAATATTTCTTTTAACTCTTCTGCAAATTCAATTTGAGACTGCCCTTTCAAATCAACACTAAGTCGCTCACCGGCACAAAATATTTTCAACTTATGTTCAACCATATTGATATTCAAATCGAGTGCGTCAAAATAATTTTTACGCTTGATTGGAATAGGTGTAGTAGTTAAACCTTTTGCATACACTTTTAAACTGTATTCTTCCCAATTTTTTTGATGTGCTGAAAAAGACCCTTTTACATCGCTGATTACTTGAGCATAATTCTGCATTGCAATCTTTGCATTATTAAATTCACTATTAAAAACTTTCATCCCTAATTCTCCATAAAATATTTATTTATTAATTATTTGGACTTAAATTAATTCTGCATCAGTCATAATTTCAATCATTGCAGGTCCATCATAATTTAACGCTTGTTCAATTGCATCTTCAATTTTTGATTTTTCAGTAACGCGAATTCCAAAAGCTCCGCAATTTTTTGCATATTCCGAAAAATTCGGATTAATTAGATTTGTTTCCCAAACTTCCAATTCGTCTGCTCGCTGCTCTTTTGAGATTTTACCAAGCTCGTTATTGTTCAATAAAATATGTGTGATATTCATTTTGTATTTTACTGCAGTCGTAACTTCAGCCATATATTGAGCAAATCCACCATCACCTGTAACTACAACAATTGCTCTGCTTTTATCCGCTGCCCAAGCTCCCATTGCTGCGGGATAACCAAATCCGATAGAACCGAGATAACCCGACATAAGTACCGACTGATTTTTACATTCAAAATACCTTCCGAATGAGTAAGCGTGATTCCCTACATCGACCGATATAACAGCATTTGCCGGAATAACTTCGCTCATCACCGAAAATATTGTTGCCGAATTTATCCCTTTCCCGTTATCGTCATTCATCCGGCTCTCTTTTTCTTTTCGCCACATATCCCAGCGATATTCAATTTCTTTCCGAATATTTGAATCACCGGAATGATTTTTTAATTCAATTAAAAATCTCTTAACAGTAACACCAATTTCTCCCCAAACAGGAATATCAACAGCATGAAATTTTCCTAAAGCCATGGCATCATAGTCAACTTGAATAATCGGACGAAACGTTGCTATTCCCGTGTGATTGGAAAATGACGCACCGAAAACAATTATCAAATCGGAAGCATTCATAAAATAACTTGCAATCGGCGTACCGCTGCGCCCAACTACACCGCCTGCAAGCTGATGTTTATCAGCAATTAATCCTTTCCCTTTGAATGTAGTAATTACAGGAGCTTCAATTTTTTCAGCAAATTTAATTAT
>CAZXDS010000285.1:0-2442 GCA_964639525.1 uncultured Melioribacteraceae bacterium
GACTGAAGTCGTGGGTTAGTCAAAATATTACTTTTTAGAATGGACTCATTAATAAAAGGGGAAAATTATGGGAAAAGATATTCATCACGACAGGGAATTTTGTTTATCAGTTTTGAAAGAATATACTAAAAGTGAAAGTTTGCTTAAACACGCTTTTGCAGTGGAAGCTTGCGTAAACGCTTATGCCGAAAAATTTGGTGAAGATGTGGAATATTGGAGCAATGTAGCTTTGCTTCATGATTTTGACTACGAGCGTTTTCCAACCGAAGAGGAACATCCTTACAAAGGTGCCGAAATATTAAAAGAAAAAGGCTTTGATGAAGAGTTCAGAACCGCAATACTTTCCCACGCCGATTATACCGGAGTTGCAAGGGAAACACAACTGCAAAAAACTTTGTTTGCCTGCGACGAACTTGCCGGATTTATTACCGCCGTAACTTATGTACGCCCGAGTAAATCAATTGTTGATGTAAAAGTTAAATCGGTTAAGAAAAAATTAAAAGACAAAGGTTTTGCGCGTGCCGTTAGTCGTGATGATATTTTTAATGGAACGGAAGAACTTGGCATCCCGCTTGATGAACACATACAGTTCTGTATTGAAGCTATGAAAAAGCGTAAAGATTCTCTCGGATTATGATTGGCAGTGTAGCTCCAAATTTTTGCCTAATTGACCAGGACGGAAAAGAGTTTGAACTTTATAAAAATCCGGATTCTAAAATTATGCTCGTTTTCTATCCAAAGGATGAAACTTCTGTCTGTACAAAACAATTATGCGAATACAATGATAATTTGATTCGGTTTTCAGAATTTTCAATTAAGGTAGTTGCCATTAACATAGGCAATACAAAATCCCATAAATCATTTGCAGAAAATCATGGCTATAAATTTCCAATTTTGGATGATTCTCAACACGAAGTCAGTAATTTATACGGAGCTATAAATATATTCGGTTTCAATAAAAGAAAAATAGTTGTGATAGATGAAAACAAAAAAAATAATACACGAAGATGTTGTATTTCCGATGTTATACCCAAAGGCAAGTTCTATTTTAAAAGTATTAAGCAATCAAGGTTAAGTAGTTTATTTTTCCCGATTTAAAATGATTAAACTTAAAGAAATAATGCTGCATGATGAATATCAGAATAAGGACATTGCATTAGCAACAATACTTTCAATGTTTGTTGTTCTCTCAAGAATAATTTTTGCAGAACATTATTTTCTTGGATATGATCCTGTCAATTTTACAATGGGGAGCATTTCGTTTTCACTTACCGAAACAAGACCGCACTTACCAGGATATTATTTATATGTAAAATCAATTCAAGTATTTCATTATTTTATGAGCGATAGGCACACGGCATTTTTAACATTGAATTTGGTAATTACATTCGCCGCTTCATTTTTTTCTTTTCTAAGTTTGAAAAAGATATTGAACACAAAGACACCACTGCTAACTTTTATGTTGTTGATATTTAATCCAATGGTTTGGTATTACAGTTGTGTAACAGAAATTTATGTTTTCGATTGGCTTTTGTCCGCATTTCTACTTTTCATATTCTTAAAGAAAAACGGCTTGTATTTTGTTTTTCCAATTATTGCTTTAGGAACGGGATTTAGGCAATCAAGTGGTGTGTTGTTAATACCGTTTGCTTTGTATGCGATTTATGTTTATCTCAAAAAAAGAGATATCAATTACAAGTATCTTGCAGTTTCATTCTTATCAGCGGCAATTATTTTTGCTGCGTGGTTTTTACCAATGGTTAGCAATGACGGTGGTATTTCCGGCTATATTGCTCTATATTCAGAAAACAATCCTGTGGAGAAAATTTCCCTTTTGCAAAATTGGTTTCGCATGAGTTCGCTGATGGTATTTTTTGCTTTGCCCATTGTTTTTTTGATAGTCGCCATTATCTTTAAATTCAAACGAATTAAACTTAAAATTAATAATTTTGAAAATATTAAATTATTAATTGTATTCGCCTTGTTCCCGATGTTGTTTTTTATTTTCGGACATTATTCTAAAGGATATTTGCTTTTGATTGTTTTTCCAATATTTGCAATTATTGGAATTTTAATTGAAGAAAAAATTCTAAGCAATTTTTTAATTTACTTTACTATTATAATAGAAATAGTGATGTTTCTGTTTGTTCCTTATCATCAGGAGAGTGTTGATTCCTTAATTCGTACTGAAATTAGGAAAGCATCAATAAGCTCTTTGTGGTTCGATAGAACTTTTTCAAATTATTCATTAACAAGAGAAAGAATAAATTATGAATCCGACAAAGTTGCCGAGTTAAAGAATTTGGTTGAAATATCAAATTCGGATTCTATATTTGTTGACCCCACATTATCGTACTATGCAAGAATATTGCAGTATTATTTTCCTAGAAAATCGTTTTTAACTATCAATCTTCATAACACCGATAAGCTTATTTTGTTTAA
>CAZXDS010000286.1:0-2429 GCA_964639525.1 uncultured Melioribacteraceae bacterium
CAATATTACATCCGCTCAGGTGCTGTAACACCGAGAATTCCCAATCCGTTTTTAATTACAATTTGTGATGCAACCGCCAAAGCTATTCGAGCTTCTGCCAATTGTTTTTCAGAACCAATAATACGGCATTCGTTGTAAAATTTGTGAAACAGCGATGCAAGCTCTTCAAGATATTTTGCCAATTTATGCGGTTCCAATTTCTCGGCATCCAAAAGAATTTCTTCCGGATACTCATATAATTTCTTTATTAAATTCTGTTCGGCAGCAGTAGTCAACAATTCCGGATGTTCAACCGATTGGTGTAAGCCTTGTTCTTTTGTCATTCGTAAAATTGAAGCAATGCGTGCATGAGCATACTGCAAATAGAATACAGGATTTTCATCTGTTTGCTTTTTGGCAAGTTCCAAATCAAAATTTAAATGACTTGAAGCACTGCGCATAATAAAAAAGTAGCGAACAACATCACTGCCAACCTCACTAACCAATTCATCAAGCGTAATATAATTAGCTTTCCTTGTTGACATTTTAACAACTTCACCATTTTCCATAATTGTAACAAATTGGTGAATCATAACCTTAATTTTTTCAATATTGTAATTTAAAGCTTTTAACCCTGCAAGTACATCGGGATAAGTTGCGGAATGGTCAGAACCGAAAAGATCTACTATCAAATCATATCCGCGTTCAAACTTTGTTGTGTGATATGCAATATCCGGCAAACGATAAGTAGGCTCGCCTGTTGATTTAACAATTACTTTATCCTGCTCATTTCCAAGCTCAGATAATTTAAGCCAAAGGGCATCATCCATCTTGTAAGAAAGATTTTTCTTTTCAAATTCACTAAGTACCCAATCAATTTTACCATCTTCATAAAGGGATTTTTCGTTGAAAAATTTATCCATCTCAATACCGAGAGATTTAAGCGTATTTTTAATATCTGCAAAAATTGACTCTTCCGCCTTCGACTTAAAAATTCCTTCAGCCTGTTCATTTATTAGGTTTTCCTTATGCTCTTGAAATAATTCCTCGGCAATGCCTTTGATATATTCACCTTGATAATGATCATCGGGGAACGGAATATCTTGCCCAAGCAACTGTAAATAGCGTAACCGCACAGAATCACCGAGCATGCGCATTTGTCTTCCGGCATTGTTAAAATAATATTCACGCGTTACTTTATAACCAACGGCTGCCAAAAGACTTGAAAAATTTTCCCCGATTATTGCCCCGCGTCCATGCCCCACGGTTAAAGGTCCGGTGGGATTGGCGGAAATAAATTCTACATTTGCTGTTTTACCGGCATACTTTTTCGATTTCCCGAATTCCGCACCTTCCTCTAATATTTTCTCAATTATTTTTGAAGTGAAATTACTTGCGAAGTAAAAATTGATAAAACCGGGTCCGGCAATTTCAATTTTTTCAATTACATGTTTATCAACATCCAACGCCGAAATTATTTCATTTGCAATTTCGCGAGGGTTTTTATGCAGTTGCTTGGTCAAAATCATTGCAGCATTCGTTGAAAGATCACCATGCTCTTTGTTACCAGGCACACTGAATTTTAACTCAACATTTTTAAGATAACTTAATTTATCCGATGCATCTGTAAATACTTTTATGAGATAATTTTTCAAAAATTTCTCCGGTATGATTTATTTTAACTATTAAAGTTTATTAATTAAACTATTTGATTTCTAATCTTCTTCGTTTTCAATTTCCGTAATTTCCGCATCACCCCATATTTTTTCAAGGTTATAATATTCTCTAGATTCACTGCGAAAAACGTGAACAACTACATCAAGATAATCCAAAAGCACCCAATTCAGAGTGTCGTATCCTTCCCGATGATAACACTTAATTCCCTGTTCACGAAATTTTTTATCAACTTCGTCGGAAATAGCTTTCACTTGCATTGTGGCACTGCCGGAACAAACCACAAAGAAATCGGCAATAGCGGTTAGCTTTCTCAAATCAAGTATTTTAATATCAAATCCTTTTTTGTTTTGAATAAAGCTAACTATTTTTTGTAAAAATGCTTCTGTTTCCACATCATTCCTTATTTTTTAATGGTAATAATTTCACATAATCTCTGCCAATTACAACAGTAACATCAACAAAATAATCGCTGTTCAATTGGGGAAAAGCTTTACTGGGCTTTACTCCGATACTTGCTGCTACTTTTTTCGCATTGCTTAAATTTCCAATTCTGTCAATCACCATGGTTTCATCAACTTTGTATTCAACATAGTTCCCAACATTTACAACATCAAAACCATCGGCACGCAAAAAGTCTCTAAAACGATCGGCAATTTGCGGTACTCCGCAACCGTTTAATATTTCAACCTGAATTATTTCGGAAGGATGCCCTTTAACCGGACGAACGGGAATTTCTTTATCCCCGTCTTTTAGTTTCATTAAAATAGAAAACC
>CAZXDS010000287.1:0-2300 GCA_964639525.1 uncultured Melioribacteraceae bacterium
GCTTTTGTTCCTTTTTATTCACTTGTATTGTTCCAGTAAATTCGTGGTAGAACCAATATTAGTAACAGATTCTAAGCATAAGTAATTTATGGAATATTCTACCAAACCATCGGCACAAATCCTTGTTTTATTAAATCTGAAATTGGCTCTCCTACAAATTCAACATTTACACCAAGTTGCAAAAGTTTTTCATCGGTTTTTTCTTTTTCCGCAATAAATTTGCACGCTACGGGCTGTTCTTCCAATGCATTAAATTCTTCAACAATTTGCTGAAGTTCTTCATCTTCTAATAGAAGTTTTTCTGCGGGACCAAAAAAGAACAATTTTACTTCGTTCATCCAATTGTTACGCAATGCGTTAACCGCATACATCGCTCCGGTGCGAGCTTTCCCCTTCTCTGCAGAGCTAAGTATTACTAATATTTTATCCTTCATCTTTATTTCCCAAATTATTTTCATTTATTGTTTTACAAATATTGAATATTTTTGACTAAAAAACTATCGTGAAAAGCAATTCGGGATTTCCGTTGACAAGGTGATTACAGCTATTCAGACTCAAAAATAAAACTATAGAAAACAATAAGTTGTGAAGACGTTAAAAAATATTTCGGCAAAGACCGAATCCGGCTTTCGACTGATTTTCCATTAATATTTGTGCCTATTGTTGCAAAACAGATTACTAATCTGTTCTACTTAAAATTCGGCTCTGAACCGCTGAGCAATTAGTTATTATTAGCAATCCAACATCAAAAGTGATAATAAATTTTGATTATTATTTTTAAGTATATTACAACGTAATTTAAAATAATTATGAAAGTCAGTGATGGAAAAAACACTTTATATTAAAAATATGGTTTGCCCGAGATGTATTAAAGTTGTTAAAGAAGAATTTGAAAAACTTGCAATTAATATAATTTCCATAGAGCTCGGGGAAGTTGTTACTGAGAAACCGAAAGTGAAATTACCGCTTAAACAAATTTCAGAAGTGTTGAACAAAAACGGCTTTGAGCTAATTCAAGATTCAAAAGTTAAAATTATTGAACAAATTAAAAAACAAATAATTAGTGTGATTTATGAATATGACAGCGAAGAGTTGGAAAAATTAAATTTTTCAAATTATTTATCACAGAAAATCGGAAAAGATTATACTTATTTGAGTTCATTATTTTCAAGAACAGAAAGCATTACAATTGAGCATTATGTTATTCTGCAAAAGATTGAAAGAGCTAAGGAATTAGTAATATACGGCGAACTTACATTCAGTGAAATTGCTTATAAACTTGGATATAGTTCCGTGCAGCATTTGTCCCGTCAATTCAAACAAGTAACAGGAATGACATCGAGCCAATTTAAAAATAATTTTAAAAATTTACGAAAACCGATAAATGAAGTCGGTAGCGTCAAAGACTAATTTAAATAATTTAACAAAAAAAAAACTTATGAAACAAACCAATACTGAGCACCCGATTCTTGAAGTAATATCCAAACGATGGAGTCCGAGGGCTTACGATAAACGCATGATAGAAAAGGAGAAATTGCTATCAATTTTTGAAGCGGCACGATGGGCAGCATCCGCCTTTAATGAACAACCTTGGAGTTTTTTGGTAGCTACTAAGGAAAACGAAAAAATGTATGAGAAATTATATTCGTGCATAAGTGAATTTAACAAGCCTTGGTCGCATAGTGCTCCGGTTCTAATTCTTACACTCGCAAAAAAAGCATTTAATCATAATAGAAAAGAAAATTCTTACGCCTATTATGATCTAGGACAAGCTGTTGCAAATCTTTTAACACAAGCCTCAAGTTATGATATTTACATGCACCAACTAGCCGGTTTTTCAAAAGAAAAGACTATTGAAGAATTTGATATTCCCGATGGTTATGAACCTGCAACAGTTATTGTAATGGGATATCTCGGCGATGGAAATTCTCTCTCGGAAGATTTGCTTGTAAAGGAACAGGCTCAGCGAGTTAGAAAAAAAGTTACTGAATTTGTAAAATTTCTTGATGATTAAATAAAGAGCCGAGTTTTTGCTCGGCTTTTTAATTTTTATAAAAGAAACTCATTTTTACGTCGTCATTCTAACACGTCACCGAAGCAGACAAAACCTTGAACATTTTATTACATTCTGAACAAATATTAATTTATTGTTCTATTTGATATCCACCTTCGTTTTCATGCAATTTAAAAGAACTTACCATTTGCTGTAAACCATCCGTTAGTCTGCTTAAATCCTCCGAAGCAGTAGCAATTTGTTCAACACCGATTGCCGCTTCCTGTGCAACAGTGTTTATTCCAAT
>CAZXDS010000288.1:0-2235 GCA_964639525.1 uncultured Melioribacteraceae bacterium
AGCTATTAATTTCGCGCGCAATCTCAATGCCGCTTTTATCCGGAAGATTAATATCCAAAATAATAACGTTGGGTCTGATCTTTTTTGCGATGTTTAATGCGGTCTCAGCGTCTCCGGCTTCGCCTACTATTTCAATGTTCGGCTGCGAACTTAATTCTGCTTTTAATCCCTTACGGAATAAAGGGTGGTCATCAACAATCAGTACATTTATTTTCTCGTTCATAAAAGGAAAAATATAAATATTTCAGGAATAATACAGCGTTTTAATTTTTGATTTATTTTTAAATACTTTCGGGTGCTAATTTACTTTGTATTAATTAGAATGCTAACGGAAGTTCCTATTCCAATTGTGGAATTAATTTTAAGGCTGCCGTTCAGAAGCGATAACCTTTCTAAAATACCGGTTAGACCAATGCCGATGTTGCCGGGCAAACCTTCTCCTTCGGTTTCAAATCCGCATCCGTTGTCGCTAACTATTATTGAAATATTGTCGTTTTCTTGATTGACCGCAATTTTTACTTTGTCTGCTTTAGAGTGTTTGATAATATTGTTCAGCAATTCTTGCATGATTCTGTAAATATGAATTTCTTTTTCACGGATGAATTTGCCGTCGATATTTTCTATATCGGTATCGAACATAATTTCCGTTGTTGATTCT
Source organism: uncultured Melioribacteraceae bacterium (assembly GCA_964639525.1). Classification (GTDB taxonomy): domain Bacteria; phylum Bacteroidota; class Ignavibacteria; order Ignavibacteriales; family Melioribacteraceae; genus CAZXDS01. The sequence continues at coordinate 659 of CAZXDS010000288.1, forward strand.
ACTCTTCTTATCAAAGATGTAAGCGAGGAAGTAAGTCCGAGTTTCTCAAGTTGATAAGGATGAAGGTTACGCGAAATATGCCGGACGTCTTGGATGGAGCTTACAGCCGCTTCTGAAATATCATCCAAATATTCTTGGGTGATTTCAATATTTGAAATATTTTTCTTTATCAGATCAGCCATGTTTTTTATTACTAACAAATCTTGTCCAACGGCATCGTGCAGTTCAAATGAAATTCTTTTCCTTTCCTCCTCATGAGCGGTTAGCAATTGCTGAGTAAATTTTTGACGAGTGGTTTTCTCTTTTTCAATTGCCGAATAAGCTTTTTTGTGAGCGATTTCATTCTGCTTACTTAAGCTTAATTCTTTTTCTTTAAATGCCAGCTCTTTTGCCTGAACGTTTGTTCTAAACCGTATATAACCGAAAACTATTCCGGTTAAAGCAATAATATATAAACTGTATGCCCACCATGTTTCCCAGGGCGGGGGAGCAACCGTTATTTTAATAGAAGTACCTTTCTTGTTCCAAATTCCATCGGCATTAGTCCCTTTTACTTTAAATGTGTAATCTCCGGGCGGTAGAGTAGTAAAAGTTACAAAATGCCTGCTGCCGATATAATTCCAATTATTTTCAAGTCCTTCCATCATATACGCATATTGATTTTTCGCCGGATTTGTAAAATCCAAAGCTGAAAACTCAAAAGACATCAGATAATCTTTGTAAGTTAAGTCGATCTTTTTAGTTTTATCGAATGAATATTTTAAAAGAGGGTTATCTTCAGTTTTTATCGACTGATTTAAAAATTGAAAATCAGTTATTACAATTTTGGGAATATGAGTATTTTCTTTTATACTATCCGGATTAAACATATTAAAACCGTTCATTCCGCCAAAACATAACATACCATTCTTACGTTTAAAATATGCCCCTATTATGAATTTATTGCTTTGCAGACCGTTGGTAACATAATAATTTTTAAATATCTCTGTTTTGGGATTGAACTTTGATAATCCGTTATTAGTACTAAGCCAAAGATTTCCATGATTATCTTCTAATATTCCGCCAATTACATTATCGGGTAATCCGTCTTTTTCCGTGTAATGTGTAAATCCATGTGTTCCTTTGTTTTTACTTCCCTGATAAGAAGAGTTACCGTGCGTGCCGGTCGGTTGGAGTTTATTGAGTCCTCCTTCTGTTCCAACCCAAAGAACGCCGCTTTTGTCTTCAAGAATTGAAATAACATCATTATTACTTAGGCTGGTTGTATCATTAGCATCTGGCTTATAATGTTTTATATTTAATATTTTCCGATCAACTCCTTTTCCCTTACTCAAAATAAGTCTATCAAGACCTCCGGCGGTTCCAATCCAAAACCAACCTTTAGAATCTTCATAAACAGTATAAACACGATTTGAAATCAAACTGTTCGAATTGCCGGATATATGACGGAAATCCCGGAATTTTTTAGTTAACGGATCATAAAGATATATTCCACCATTCGAGCTGCCAATCCAGATTACATCTGATCGGTCAATAAACAACGATTGGATAATCTGCACATAAAAAACTTTTGGATC
>CAZXDS010000289.1:0-2228 GCA_964639525.1 uncultured Melioribacteraceae bacterium
TCTAATTTCTAATTTCATATATTTGTAGGCTAAATTGAAAATTAATTTTACGGTATTTACTTTGAAAAAAGAAAAAATTCTTGTTACTTCGGCTTTGCCTTATGCAAACGGTCCTATTCATCTCGGACATTTGAGCGGAGCGTATTTGCCTGCCGATATTTTTGTTCGGTATCACCGTTTAAAAGGAACTGATATTAAATATGTTTGCGGATCGGACGAACACGGTGTTCCAATAACAATTACTGCTGAAAAAGAAGGAATTACACCGAAAGAAGTGATTGATAGATTTCATAATATGAACAAGGATGCTTTTGAAAAGTTTGGGATGGATTTTGATATTTATTCGCGGACAAGCATTCCTACGCATCATAAAAATGCACAAGAATTTTTCCTCAGTTTTTACAATCAGGGTTTGCTAAATGAAAAGAAGACAATGCAGTTTTACGACAGTAAAGCGAATATGTTTTTACCTGATAGATATGTTGAAGGCACTTGCCCCAAATGCGGTTACGAAGAAGCAAGAAGCGATGAATGTGAAAAATGCGGAGCTTTATATGAACCTAATGAATTAGTAAACCCTGTAAGCAAAGTTTCCGGAACTACTCCTTTGTTGAAAGAAACTTCGCATTGGTTTTTCCCACTTGGGAAATTTCAGGAGAGATTGCAAAAATATATTGAAGAAAAAAATAACCAATATCACTGGAAACAGAATGTGCTTAGCTACTGCAAAGGATGGTTTAATGATCGCTTAAGGGATAGAGCGGTAACGCGTGATTTGGATTGGGGAATTAAAGTTCCATTGGAAAATGCTGATGGAAAGGTACTGTATGTTTGGTTTGAGGCTGTACTCGGCTACATTTCGGCAAGTATGCAGCTTTCAAAAGACTTAGGCGATGATGATTTGTGGCGTAAATATTGGCAGGATGAAGATACTCGTTACATCGCTTTTATCGGCAAGGATAATGTAGTGTTTCACACAATAATTTTTCCTGCCATGCTTATGGCTTGGAATGACGGGAACGATAAAAAATATGTGCTTCCCGAAAATGTTCCTGCAAATGAGTTTTTAAATTTTGAGGGGAAAAAATTTTCAAAATCACGTAATTGGGGAATTGATGTTCACGATTTTTTGGAATTGTTTCCTGCGGATCCGCTGCGATATTCGCTTGCGGCTAATCTTCCTGAAAATAAAGACACGGATTTTTATTGGCGGGAATTTCAATTAAAAAACAACAGCGAACTTGCTGATATTCTCGGCAATTTTATTAACCGGACATTCACATTCGTTCATAAAAATTTTGATGGTAAAGTTCCTGTTTTAGGCACACTTGAAAATATTGATACTGAAATGTTAAAATATTTAAGAGAGTCTCCCCAAAAAATAGGGCGTTTAATTGAAAACTATAAAATAAAAGATGCAGTTTTTGAGATGATGGCTCTTGCACGGGCGGGTAATAAATATTTTAATGATTCCGAACCGTGGAAGACTTTCAAAACGGATAAAGAACGCTGCGGAACAACTCTTAATATTTGTCTTCAAACGATTTATACTTTGGCAGAAGTATTTGCGCCGGTACTTCCGTTTTCATCTGAGAAAATATTTAAAATGCTTAATGCGAAAAAAACACAATGGATAAATTCGGGTGAACCAAATTTGGCTGAAGGTCATAATTTAAATAGTTCCGAAATTATTTTCAAAAAAATTGAAGATGATATTATTGAACAACAAAAAAATAAACTGAGAAGTTCTGAAGAACCGGAAATTGAAAAATATAATGTTGAAGAGATTTCATTTGAGGATTTTTCTAAAATAGATATTCGTACTGCTGAAATTATTGCTGCTGAAAAAATTAAAAAAAGCAATAAATTATTAAAGCTCAAAGTTGATTTGGGTTTTGAAAAACGGCAAGTCGTTGGCGGACTCGCAAAAACGTATAAACCCGAAGAATTAGTTGGCAAGAAAATAATATTTGTAGCAAATTTAAAACCTGCAAAGATTATGGGTGTGGAATCACAGGGTATGGTGCTTGCAATTAAAGACGAAAATGAAAAATTAAATTTAGTTGAAGTTAAAGATGAAATTGGTCTTGGCTTAAAAGTAAAATAAGTTTTAACAATTTATTTGACTATTGAGAAATCATAAACCAATTAATGCAATCAATAAAGAAACATGATGAGCCCATTCTAAAAAGTAATATTTTGACTAACCCACGACTTCAGTCGTGGGG
>CAZXDS010000290.1:0-2126 GCA_964639525.1 uncultured Melioribacteraceae bacterium
GTATTAGTTGCACTTTCTTTAAGTATGAAAAATGTTCTTAAACTACGATGGATAAATTTGTTCGGAGCATCAACATTTTCCATGTATGGATTGTTGTTAGGGGCGTATCCGGTTTTTTTATTAAACGGTTATATTACAATAATTGATGTTTTCTTTTTATATGGAATTTATAAAAAAAAGGATTGTTTCAGTCTGGTTCCTGTTCTCAGTGATAGTCATTTATACTTAAAAAAGTTCATTGATTTTTATAAAGACGATATTAGAAAATTTGTTCCTGAATTTTCCGTTGAAAATCTTAACAATCCTAAATTCTTTTTTATTCTTCGCAATTTAATTCCTGCCGGCTTATTTGTTTACGAAGAAATTTCAGATTCGGAAATTGAAATAAAACTTGATTATGCTATTCCCGCCTATCGCGATACCAAAAATGGCAAGTATGTTTACTTTGCTCAAAACAATTTTCTAAAGAAGAAAGGTTATAATAAGCTTTTGGCTTACGGTACTGTTAAGGCACATAAAAGATATTTATTAAATGTCGGGTATAAAAAGGATGTTAATAGAGAAAATTATTTTTTGAAATTTTTAGACTGATTTATTTTCTTCTTGAAATAATTAATTGTTAAAAATTGATGAATTATTTTGTTCAGCTATTTTTGCATTTATAAATGTTTGTTATTTTTAATCTATTTCGATAATATTCTGAATTGTATATTTATTGTTTTTCACTAAAATTAAGAGGCAGTTATGTTCGACGAAAATTATAAGTTCACGTGTGTTAATCGATTTTTAGATTATGTTAAGTACGACACAAAATCTGATGAAGAATCCGAAACTTTCCCAAGTGACCCGAAACAATTAGAGCTTTCCAAAGCACTTGTTGAAGAGTTAAAACAAATCGGTTTAACTGATGCTGCAATGGATGAATACGGTTATGTAATGGCAACTTTGCCGGGCAATACTGATAAAGATATTCCCGTAATCGGTTTTGTTTCACATGTTGATACTTCTCCTGCGGTTTCCAGCAAAGATGTTAAACCTCAAATTGTTAAAAATTATCAAGGCGGAGATATTACTTTATTAAACGGTAAAGTAATTGCCGCTGATAGCAATCCCGAATTAAAAGATATGATGGGGTTTGATATTATTACAACCGATGGCACAACACTTCTCGGTGCCGATGACAAAGCAGGTATTGCAGAAATTATGGATGCTTTTAACTACTTTGTGCAGCATCCCGATGTTAAACACGGCACATTAAAAGTTTGTTTTACACCTGATGAAGAAGTCGGACGTGGAGCAGATCATTTTGACGTTGAAAAATTCGGTGCAGCTTTTGCATATACAATTGATGGCGGAACTCGCGGTGAAGTAGAAACAGAAACTTTCAGTGCCGATGCTGTTGATATTACTTTTAACGGGATCAATGTTCATCCGGGATATGCAAAAGGTAAAATGGTAAATGCACAAAAAGTTGCTGCTCATTTTATTGAAATGCTTCCGAAAGACAGACTATCACCCGAAACAACCGAAGGTCGCGAAGGCTATGTTCATCCGGTTTCGATAAACGGAAATGAAGAGAAGACGGTTATTAAATTTATAATTCGTGATTTTATTGACACAAAATTAAGTGAGTTTGAAGATTATCTAAAGGGTTTGGTAGAAAAGGCAACCGCTGATTATCCGGGAGCTTCATTTGAATTCAAAGTAATCGAACAGTATAGAAATATGAAAAACATTCTTAACGAACATCCTCACATTGAAGAATATGCCGTTGAGGCTTTAAATATTCTTGGCGTTACACCTATACAATCCGCTATCCGAGGCGGAACCGACGGTTCACGTTTAAGTTTTATGGGTTTGCCGACTCCAAATTTGTTTGCCGGAGGACACGATTTTCATGCTATTACCGAGTATGTTGCAATACAAGATATGGAAATGGCTACAAAAATGATTGTAACTCTTGTGCAAGTTTGGGAACAAAAATCGTAAGCAGTATTTTAATTGTTCATGTTATGTACTCACGTTACACAAAACATAAAAGTTAATTGCATTGCATAACATGAATTAATATTTATTTTATATGAACCCGCTCAATAGAGCGGGTTTTTTTATAATTTTAGAATATT
>CAZXDS010000291.1:0-1925 GCA_964639525.1 uncultured Melioribacteraceae bacterium
ATACCCACTTCTTTCACATTTTCAAAAACAAGTTTTTCAAATATCTTTTGCCCTGTTTTTGCATATACAAACTCGTAAATCCTACGAATAAAAATTTTATCGTCATTGCGGTTTGTCATTAAGATTATTTGATCAGGAAGACATCCACTCAAAAACAATTCCGAGAATAAACAACCATAATAATATGGATCCGGACTTAACAATCCACTTTGAGCACCAACTAAGATAACATCAAATTGACCTTTATCCATTTCCGACAAAACTCGTCTTAATATAGGAATATGAAAGTCCATTGGAATTTGAAGTGATTTCTCCAAACCATATCCTGATGGGAAAGTAAAATCAATGCCGAAACATCCGCTTTGGTGTTCTGTCCCAATTTGTCCTACTTTATAACCTCGTTTTTCAAGTTCGTATCTCAAAGCTAACTGCAAAGTAAATTTCCCTTGCTTTGAACTCGTACCAAAGACTCCAATAATAGGAGTGTCAAAAGCCTTTTTTTCAGGTACTTCTTCTAATACTTTTAACGCATATTCATAAGTTATGTTTGGATATTTTAACCACAAACCTTTACTATTAAAATCAGATAACCATTTCTCTTTATTAATCGGCGGTAAAAAAGAAAAAACATTTAACCTATTTTGATATGCATATTCTAAAGCCTCATTCAATAGATTTTTCTTTTGAGCTTCAGATGCCTTGTCTAAATATCCTATAATCAAAGTATCTACATCACCAACTTCTTTTGGCAATCCACTTTGAATGACTATCTCCTCATCGCAATTCTCCAATAGTTCATTAGTTGTCTTTCCAACATTTCTACTCAACTTAAAATCTGAAATCCATTCAATTTCGTAGGGTAATTCATTACGAAACCTAACAAATCCGTGCATTTCTTTAAAAAACGGGTATAACCCAACCTTTTTTATCTTTTTGTGAAAATTATTCCAATTAATAAAATGTGACATTTCCAAATCAATTTTGTTAACCTTGGAAGCATTTATTTTTAAATAATTACTTATTTCTTTATAATCCGTTTTTAATTTTCCGTCAACAACTTCGGAAATAATTTTTCGCGTACATAATGCTGTCGCAAAACTTGAACCGCCTATAAATATTTGAGAATTATTTTTCCATTTTACTCGCTGTTTAGTTCCCCTAAAAACAGCATGATTTCGCTTATTTTCTTCCCAAACCCATTCACTTTGGCTTTTTTGTTCGCCGCTTTTAACACTGATAATTCCTTCAAAATTAGCCGGCCAGGTAGTATAATCTTCATCATTCCAGGCACAAAACATTACAATACCTTTCCCTACAATTTTTTCAACTTCTTCTTTCAACTCGTATTGTGCCGCAGGATCAATCGTACCTAAGGAGCAATTTATAACATCAATTTCATCTTCTAAAGCATATTGAAGTACTTCATTAAATTTTTTGATATCAATATTATCATTTTCATCAAAAACCTTATAAAGATAAATTTCAATTTCACTTTGTGTAAAATCTCTAGCAATTAAATCAGCAACGGCTGTACCATGCCCGATATTATCATTATAATCTTTTAAGTTAAGTTTACCGTTACTGAGGTTTACACCCTTTTTAATAAATTTCATTAACGGTTTATTTTCTTTATCCAAGCCGCTATCAATAATGCCTACTTTTATCGGTTTCATAAACTTAAAATGTTGTTTTTTGTTTAATTCAATTTTTAATTGTAACTAATTTTATTTTATCTTTTGTATTCTTCAAAAAATCATCATGTTCAATAATGATAGATTTTCTGTTATTAAGCCAATTCAGCAATGCTTCTTTAATTTTAGTTTTAATATTTACATCCAAAGAATTTATTCCTTCATCAAGAATAATTCTTTCAGGATCTCTAACGATAGCTGCCATAAGAATTGCAGCTTGCTTTTGTCCACGTG
>CAZXDS010000292.1:0-1921 GCA_964639525.1 uncultured Melioribacteraceae bacterium
TAATTTTTTTACAATAATTTGAGGCTCTTGACTCGCATTTTTCACACAGTCTCTTAAGTCGTGGGTTAGTAAAAATATTACTTTTTAGAATGGACTCATTTATTATTAAGACAATTACTTTGAATAGTTCAATTTCAGTGATTTCAATCTTAGCCAGATTTTTCTCTTACAGCAATCCAAACTAACAAACCGCTAATAATTTGAAATGCAAACATTGCTATAAATATAATATTTAAGTGTTTTGGTCTTGTATCGAAGTGATCAAAATTTTCATGCAAAGTTCACTCAATAATTTGTTCGTAAAATAAAATTAGTCAATATCAGAAAGTAAATAATGACCTTTTACTTTTACGTAAACAAATTTTATGTCAATTGTTTGGTCACTACTTTTAAATTCAACATTTACAGAATAGCTTAACGAGTTTTTTTTAACAGTTTTAACATTGCCAAGCTTAAATGAGTCGCTCAGTAATTGTAATGAACGGATTTTTCTGCAAATTCTTTTGACTTTTAATTTTTCGGAGCGTACTGTGAAATTATAATGATCTTTACGTTCTCTTTTTTTGTCAATTCCATGATATGAAATATAAACAGCAGCTTCCGAGAATTTATTTGCTTTACACAAATTCAAAATTTTGGTTGTAACATTATGTATCTCCTTTCCCAAATCGTTTTGTGCGGCAAAAAGAGGAATGGAAAACAGCAAAAAAGTTATTAAAATAATTTTGCCTATTGCAGAATTTAGAATATTTGATTTTCTCATTTGTATCTCACTTGAAATAACTTGATTATTTAATAATAGCACATTACGCAAAATAAAAGTTCATTTAATGATGATTTCTTATACAGCTCAATAAGTAAAATGTTTTATCTTTTCCCCTTTTTCTTCAAGATTTGTCATTGCTTCAATTCCAATTTGAAGATGCATGTCCACAAACTTATTAGTAACAATTTTATCCGAAGCAGCGGTTTTAATTCCTTCCGGCATCATCGGTAAATCGGAAACCAACAGCAATGCACCGTGAACAATATGGTTAACGTATCCGGTAATAAAAATTGTAGCTGTTTCCATATCAATGCCAATCACGCCGAGTTTTTTAAGATAGTTTTTGAATTCCCTATCCCATTCCCATACTCGTCGGTTAGTGGTGTAAACAACTCCGGTTCTATATTCGGGAACAAATTCCAAGATTTTTTCCGATACAAATTTGTGTAATTTAAATGACGGCAATGCCGGAACTTCCGGTAGAGCATAATCTTTGCCGGTACCTTCACCTCGTATTGCTGCTATTGGTAAAATGAAATGACCTAATTCGGTTGATTTTTTCAAACCGCCGCACTTGCCGAGAAATAGTGTTCCTTTCGGAGCTCTGGCGGTCAGTAAGTCCATTATGGTTGCAGCATTTGGTGATCCCATTCCAAAATTTATTATTGAAAGTCCTTTTGAATTAGTTGCTGTTTGCATTGGCTTATCTTCGCCCTTAACTTCGCAATTAAACATATCGGCAAATTTAGTTACATAATTGTAAAAATTTGTGAGCAATATATAATCGCCGAGTTCATTAATTTCGGTTCCCGTATATCTCGGCAGCCAATTTTTTGCAATGTCTAATTTAGTTTTCATAACTTCCTAATTATTATTAAAACCACTTTATCAAAAATTAAAACATAAATAAATATTGCAGCATCTGCAAAATATCAGAGCCCCAAATTATTGGTTATTATTAATTGCATTGAACTAAAGAAAATATTTGTTTACGTTCAAATTTCTCAGTTAATTTGTTTTTTTAATGCAAAAACAAATTAAATATTTGAATAAATTAACGTTTGTTCATGTTTTCGGCGCAGCCGAAAACAACCGAACAACCGAACAACCGAACAACCGAACAACCGAACAACCGAACAACCGAACATCCGAACA
>CAZXDS010000293.1:0-1798 GCA_964639525.1 uncultured Melioribacteraceae bacterium
CTTCCCCAAACGGACTTTAGTCCGTTTGGGGCTTTTTAGAGTGGACTCATTAATATTTTGATAAATGCCAAAGAACAAAATCAGAATGTTGCTTTGTTAAGTTGCCTAATATATTCTTTAGTTGATGAATAGTTAGAATTATCATTACTTAGGGACGCTATAATCGCACTGCCTACAATTACACCGTCGCAGAAAGGGGATATCCGTTGAATGTCCTGCGGTGATGAAATTCCAAAACCTACAAGCATTTTATTATTGGATATCAGCTCATAAGTTCTTTCTATATTATTCAAAACGCTATTTGAAAAATCCTTTCTTGCGCCTGTCGTTCCTAAAACGGAAACACAATACAAAAATCCCTCAGATGCTTGATCGATTTGTCTTATTCTTTTCTCAGTTGATGCGGGAGTTGTCAGTAAAATTATATCCAAATAATCTGTTTTATTCCTGAAAAAAAGTTGACTTTCCTCTAATGGCAAATCAGGAATAATCAGCCCGTCAATTCCTGCTTCAAACGCATCTTTTTGAAATTTTTCAGTTTTGTAATTTAAAATTAGATTGGCATACGTCATTATTATGAGTAGTTTATCTGTTTTTTCTTTAACTTTTGCAGCGATTTCAAGAGCATATTCGGAAGTAATTCCATTATCCAAGGCTATCTGCGAAGAAGATTGAATTGTTCTTCCATCCGCAAGCGGATCACTAAACGGTATTCCTAATTCAATTACATCTGCACCGGCATCAAATGTTCTAAGTACCAATTCTTCAAAATTTACTTTATTCGGATAACCGGCTGTTAGATAAATCGAAAGAGCCTTTTTTGTCTCGTTCACTTTTGCAAGATAATTTTTGATTTTATCCATTTGATTTCCCGGAATTATTAATGATTGTATCAATGTCCTTATCACCACGTCCGCTTATATTTACAATAACTATTTCATCTTTTTTTGTTTTGGGCATCAGTTTTTCAAGATAAGCAACAGCGTGTGCCGTTTCCAGCGCCGGTAAAATTCCTTCTTTTTCTGAAAGTAGAGCAACCGCATCTAATGCTTCCGAATCAGTAATTGATTTATAACTTGCCCTTTGGGAAATTGAAAAGTAAGCGTGTTCCGGTCCCACACCCGGATAATCCAATCCCGCAGATATTGAGTAAACAGGGGAGACCTGTCCGTTTTCATCTTGCAGCAGTAATGTTTTCATTCCGTGAAAAATACCCATTCTTCCTTTTGTTATTGTTGCACTGTGTTTGCCGGTATTAAGTCCTAAACCCGCAGCCTCAACGCCCACTAACTTTACCTTCTTGTCGTTAATGAACGGATAGAAAATTCCTACAGCATTGGAACCGCCGCCAACGCAGGCTACTATGTAATCCGGTAGTTTTTTTTCCTGTTTAATAATTTGTTCTCTTGTTTCAATACCTATTATCGATTGAAAATCTCTAACAATCATTGGATAAGGATGCGGACCTACAACTGAACCAATTATGTAATGCGTATTCTTTACGTTTGTTACCCAATCACGTATTGCTTCATTTGTTGCATCTTTTAGAGTTTTTGTTCCGGATTTTACGGGAATAACTTCGGCACCGAGTAATTTCATGCGAAATACATTTAGCGATTGGCGTTTAATATCAACTTCGCCCATATAAACAACACATTTCAAACCGAATTTTGCACAAACTGTGGCAGTAGCTACGCCGTGCTGTCCGGCTCCGGTTTCAGCGATTATTCTTTTTTTACCCAAATATTTTGCGATTAAAATTTGTCCTAATGTGTTGTTTAATTTATGTGCTCCCGTA
>CAZXDS010000294.1:0-1770 GCA_964639525.1 uncultured Melioribacteraceae bacterium
CAATTCCGCAATGTCCGTGTGAAGTATATTCGCACATACACACATCGGTAATTACTAACAAATCTTTCACTTCCTTTTTAATTGCACGAACCGCTTCCTGCACAATACCGTGTTCGTTATATGCATCCGAACCGACTTCATCTTTGTGCTCGGGAATTCCGAAAAGTAAAACCGCCGGTATTCCAAGAGCGGCCGTTGCTTTACATTCTTCGACAAGAACATCGATCGACATTTGATAAACGTTCGGCATTGAACGCACTTCGTTTTTTATTCCGCTGCCCGGAACTGCAAACAGCGGATAAATCAAATCATTTTTGTGCAGATATGTTTCTCTTACCATATCTCTTACAATCGGGTTATAACGCAATCTGCGTAATCTTTTTGTTGGAAAATTTAACATAATTTACTCCGTAAATTAATTGACAATTGAAAATGGATAGTTGAGAATTGGTTTAAATTTAAATAATTATCCATTGTCAATTATCCATTCTCAATTGCTTTTAGTTGTTTTAATGATGCTGATTAATATTTTTACTAATTCTATATTGTCTGACTTAATACTTTTAATTTCTTTTGATGGAATTACTTCAGCGGCTTCAAATAATCTTAACCAATAATCTGTTTCACGGGATTCTTTTAATGAAATCGACATTTTATTAATAAAATCCTTTTTTGAAACGGCATCTTGTGCTTCGGTTGCATTTGCGCCAATTGAAGTTCCGACTTTAAAACTTGTTTCAAAAGCGGTTCTATAATTCTGTGAGTTTTTAATTTGTAAACATAAAATTTAACTATTCGAACAGCAAATGCAAATGATTTTTCAAGAATACTATTATACCCAATCTGCTTCTCTGCTATCATCATGTTAAAATCTCCTATTTAAATTAAAAACGCTAATCTTATTGAATTTTACATATCATTATCAATTGTCAATTATCCATTCTCAATTGCTTTCGTAATTTTTTCGCTGTTTTTCACACAATCTCCAACAGAAATTCCTCCGCGATAATTTCCACCGAGGTATAAGCCGAGATTTTCTTTTTCAAATTTTTCAAAGTAATTTTCGTGTTCGATATAACCGAGGTTGTATTGAGGAATTGCCTTTTCCCAAATTTTCTTCTTCATAAAAACCGGTTCGGCTGATATTTTCATTGTTTCCTTAAATTCAGTAAGAACCTTTTTGTACAAATCATCTTCTGTCATTTCAAACAATTCCGGAGAACGGGCACCACCGACAAATATCGTGAACGCTGCTTTGTCATCCTCCGCTCTGTCTTCAAAAATAACCGAACTCCAAATGGCACCAAGATAACTTTTCTTTTCCTTTTCGGGTATTAAATATCCGAAGCCGTCCAATGCTTGACCAATATCAGTTTTATTAAATCCAAGCGACAAAGCCATAACCGGAGGATAGTAGATTTTTTCAAGATGATTAGATAATTCGCTATCTATTTTTTTAAACACATTTGCAGTAACATACGCCGGCAAAGTTGAAAGTATTTTATCCGATACGAAATATTTTTCTTCCCCGTTTTGAGCATAAGTAATTTTATATCCGGCATCGCTTTTTTCAACTTTGTGAATATCACAATTGTAATGCACTTGGTTTAATTTAGAAGCTAGTGCTTTTGGAAAGGACTGCATTCCGTTCTTAAATGAAAACATTTTTGCATCTTGCTTTGAATCCTCGCCTCTTTCCTTTCGTTCTTTTCTTCCTTTAATCATTCCTTTAATCAATCCGCCGTAAACTTCTTCCAATCTGTAAAGTTT
>CAZXDS010000295.1:0-1630 GCA_964639525.1 uncultured Melioribacteraceae bacterium
GAAAGTATAGAAATAATTCGATTACTAATTCGTTTAATGAAGGATTTAAAACAAGTTAACTTAAAGAAATTTGTAACCATTAATCAAAAAGTAGAAGAAGTTTCAAAACAATTAACAGGATGGCAAAAAAGTCAAAAATAAATGTTTTCTGCCAGAGTCGTGTGTGTTAATGGCATACACGAGCGAGCATTTTTAAATCCGGTAACTCGCTGGTGCTGTAAATATCTGAACAGTATAAAACAGGTTGGTATTAGCTATAAAAGATTGCATAGGCTGAAAATGTCCGTGTAACAAATTGAGTGGTTACTTTTACAGCTCTTCCGGGTGGCAACCGTAACAATAATGAAACATTCAACAATATTGGAAACAACGGTAACTGGTGGAGTGCTACGGAGAACGATGTAACAAACGCATGGAACCGTAACTTGAACTACAATAACAGCAATGTAAACAGAAACAACAACAATAAGAAGATTGGTTTTTCTGTCCGTTGCGTAAGGGACTCAAAGGAAAGCATACCTATGCAGAAAATAAAACTGCATAGGTTTTTATTCAAACTTCAATGCAACAATTACAGTTATTTAAGCCTACTAATATATAACAAATAAAACATGTATGAAATAAATCATATTTGCTTTTTTGGTGATTTTACCGATCAGTGCTTCAAAAAATGATGTTATCCCACAAACACAAGACCCAGCATTAGAAGATTTGGTTTATGGTTGCGACGTTTTCTGTCAATATACTGGTAAGGAGGTAAAAAAAGATATTGCAAATTTGGAATATGGACGAAGAAATTGACCGGAACTTTACGATTTAACGGTTAGGCGACAATGCTTGGATTTGGATTGAACCGGTCGGCAGTAAACAAAAGGAAGGGAAAACAAACGTAAATGGTGTTGAGATTTAGACAAGCGATACTGACAGATCGAATAAAGGAAAAGTTATAAATTTGAAAAGGGAAAATTGTAAAGATAATTAAATTCATACGATGGCTTTTAGTCATCGTATGAATTTTTAAAATGAATTTTCAAAAAATGAGGTTAATTTTCTCTTATTTTCAAAATTTTATTCAAAATGATATAAGAATACGAGGATGCCGTCTAATGCAGTCTTTTTATTGTCTTTTATTTCCAATGAGACTGCAATTTCAGCTTTTGTAATACCACGTAAATTAATCAAAGACTTCAACTTAGCTTTTAATCTGATTTCACTGTTTACTAAAACGGCTTGATTAAACTTCAATTTTTCAATACCGTAATTTACCATCATCTTGATATTTTTCACTTCAATAATCTGCTGCCATAAATACGGTAATACCGAAACACTCAAATATCCGTGTGCTATTGTTGAGCCATAAGGGCTTTCTATTTTTGCTCTTTCCGGATTTGTATGAATCCATTGATGATCAAGAGTAGCCTCGGCAAAAAGGTTTATTTGCTCTTGGGTTATTTTATGATAATCCGATATGCCGATTTCTTTTCCCAGATATTCTTCAAATTCGGCATGACTGTTAATTAATAACTTTTCCATTGTATGATTTTACTAAAACGTTCTTTGAAATAAAAACCAAAAGTAAAAATTATTTGCTTTACAACAATTTTTCATCTTCAAAATAAAAATTCATGAA
>CAZXDS010000296.1:0-1575 GCA_964639525.1 uncultured Melioribacteraceae bacterium
TTTGTAAAATCAATTTCTTCAATTTCCGAATTGAAACGATAGCTATATAAAATTTCATTGTTTTCAAGTCTTAAATACCTATACGAAATATTCCCCGGATTATTCAAATCGACTTGTTCAATAATTTTATATACTTTGTTATTCGGCATTATCGTATCACCAATAACCGTATTCCCACTTATAGCTGCACCGAAAAAATTGGAATATTCCCAATAATTCCCGTTTTGGAGCGGGCACCAGTTTGTTGTATCAACTTGCGCTTGACTAATGGTAATTACAAAAAACATTAATAATAATATTAATAATTTTTTCATTGTTACTTCTATTTTATTTGAGCAATAACATTTTCTTTACACTCGAATATTCATCAGCTTCTAATTTATAAATATACAGTCCGCTCGGCAAACTTTTTGCATTGAACTTAACTTTATAAGTCCCACTTTCTTGTGTCTGATTTACTAATTGAGCTACTTCTTGTCCAAGCATATTAAAAACTTTTGCACTACAATGAATTTAATGAAAAACCGGTACAAAATATTTCATTTTATTATTTACCAAAAATTCTAAATTATTAAAAATACGCCCTTGCTTCGGCACGCATGGTTTGGATGAATTTATTGCTTCCGGTTTTTCTGCCTTCATAGTTTAATGTTGCCTGCAGATTGTTTGCAAAGCGATAATCAAAATTTAAGCGAACTATATAGTTTTTCCCGATGGAAAAACCGTTTGTAATTTCGAACGGGATGACTGTATTCCCCGAAGCACCCGTAAGTTCTGTTCGTTCAATTTCTGCACGCAATCTTCCCTTCCGTGCCAGCGACCATGTGAGCCTTAGCGACTCCGCATTTAAGTTTAGGTTAGTTGGAATAGTTGGGAATTTGTCCTCAATCTGTCCAACATTTATTTTAAGACCTACTTCAATATTTTTTATCGGACGATATGAAAAATCGGTTATTAATTCATTTCTATTAACCAAACGAGAACTGTTTAACGCTCCCGGTGCAATCACGTTTTCTACCGCATTTACAAAATCGGTTTGATTATTTATTTCCTTAAGCAATCGGGTTTTTACTCTGACACTTCTTTCTCGAAAATATCCTTTTTCCAACCCACTTGAAAAATGCGACAACTTGTTTCGCTGATTGAACCTGAATCTAAAAGAATATTCTCGATTATTTTTGAACAAATAAATATCCTGCTGAAATTGATTTGAACCGCGAAGCGTAGTTGAATCGTTTAAGAATTTTGAAAAATGCAGTAAGTATATGTCCTTTGTGTTTTCTGTGTTATTCTTTTCATCAACACGGAAAAGAGTTTCGGAAGAAATTACTTTAACAATTTTGCTGAAAAGCGACCTGCCTTTGAACAATTTATTAAATGTAATTTTCCACCGTGTGTTTAATCGCAAATTAATTATCGGGAAAAGTTCATCGCTTGGTATTGTTGACAAAATAAAATCGCCGTTTACATTAGTCGGTGCATATTCATCTTCCTCAGCAATGCCGTCATTGTTCAAATCACCGAGATAAATATAATTCCCTTGCCCAACGGGAACTTTGATGAAAACCTTTTCCA